>NZ_RJPX01000009.1:0-59241 GCF_003944325.1 Streptococcus mitis
GAGTAGGATATCTTCCAACTTACACCAGAACAACTATCACGGATCAACTCCACCAAGCATTTGGCTTCCAAACTGATTTTGAGATTATAAGCGAAAAAAATATGAAAAAAATTTTTAAAAAAACCAAATCTCGATAAAAAGTACGCATTTTTTTAAAAGAGAAAAAGAGCTCCGAAAAGCTGTTATAGCAGCATTTAGGGGCTCTTTGTTTTCAAAAAACTGTTAAAGATGGGAGTATACTAGATTTTTACGATTTTATCAAAAGAATGAAGCGAGAATGTGATATAATACTAGAGACCATTTTACAATACAAGAAAGAAAGTACAATGAAAAATATAAAAGTTAATGCACTGGCTAGCTTGCTAGTCAATGTTCTCAATATCGTTTTTCCGCTGATAACTAATCCCTATCTGACACGGATTCTCAGCAAATCCAACTACGGTTATTTCAATACCGCCAATACCTGGGCTAGCTTTATCATTCCTTTAGCAGCCTTCGGGATTTACAACTACGGAATTCGAGCTATCAGTAAGGTCAAGGATGATAAAAATAAAATCAACTATGTTTTCTCTAAATTATTCTATATCTCCATTATTACATCTGTTCTAACAACCAGTATCTATTTCCTATTTATTTACCTGGATAACAGTATCGAAAATTTGAAAGAACTCTACTATATACTTGGTATACAGGCTCTCTTCCAATTCCTTTATATCGAGTGGATGAATGAAGCTTATGAAAATTATGCTTTTATCTTATACAAAACATTGATTATTCGTATTGCCATGTTGGTCGCTATCTTCACCTTTGTAAAAACTCCAGATGATATCGTTCCTTATGCAATCATCATGACTGCAACGACAATTCTCAACTATCTACTCAGTTTTCTCTGGATTAAGCGAGAAGTTTCCTTTGTTAAGATTGGTCTTGTCGAATTAGTCAAAGCATCAAAACCACTCTTGACCATGTTGCTTCTAGCTAATGCCAACATGCTCTACACCTTACTTGATAGAATGTTTATCACCAAAGGGCCTGATGAAAACTACATTTCTTATTATACCATTGCTTTCAGCATCGTCATGTTGATTGCCAGTGTTCTGAGTGGAGCTATCAATGTCAGTATTCCACGTCTCGGCTACTATCTCGGTAAGAAAGACTACGAATCTTATAAAAATCTTCTGAACCAAGGAGCTGCCCTCTTTTATTTCCTTATCATTCCAACCAGTATTGGGATTATGGTATTAGGAAACTACGCTACAGTCATCTACTCTTCTGAAAAATACCTTGAAGCTGGTATTGTGACTAGTGTCTTCGCCTTTCGTACTATCATTTGGGCCATTGAGTTAATCCTTGGTAAACAAATTATCTTCATCAACGACCACGAAAATCGTTTAACAGCCTTTTACTTTATTGGTGGCGGAGCTAATATCCTACTCAACAGTCTCTTGTATTTCAATAATATTTTTGCACCAGAGTACTACATTGCTACTACTATTATTGCAGAAACTGTAGTTGTTCTACTGGAAATTTACTTTATCAAGAAACATCAGCTACTGGATTTAAAAGAGATCTTTACTACTTTAACACGCTATACTATTGTATCCCTTGGATTCATCCCGATCTATTTTGCGTTTAAATCCCTTTTCCAAATCAACTCTTATACAGTCAACCTCAATATGATACTCATGGTACTCTCGACTGTTGCAACCTGTGGAATCTACTATCTCTTGATACTTTTTATCACAAAAGATAAAACACTCCACTATACACTCAATCTTGCTCTTGCTAAGATTAAAAGAAATTAAAAAATAACCTACCTATCTAAAACAAGGAATACTCCAGTAGATAGGTAGGCTATTTATTTTATCAAATTATCAAATCAAAGTAACTTGTTCATAAATCAATCAATCCAGTAATTTTTATCAGTTCCTGGATTTTGATTTTCAATAGGCGGAGGAGTCATATAGTTTTCACCAAACTCGTAAACCAGAATCTCATGGAATTTTCTAGGAACTTTCACAAGAATATTCTCATATGGCATTTCAATTGTATCATATAACCACTCTTTCTTAATTCCACTTGGATAGTAAGAGTCATAAGTAGTACATGCAAGATCTGTAGCCTGTTCAATATCATATTGCAAAGCTAATTTCTCCAATTTTTCATTCCATTTCTGTGGAGAAGTCCGTCTAAAAATTGCAGATGCAAGATAACGTGGTAAATTTTTGACACCCCCATTATCTATTTTGACTCCTTTAAAATTCAGAGACGAAAGTCGAATAAATTGTTTATAAAGTCTCATCTGTTTTCTATCACGTTCATCTGTAACAACTCCATCGTATGGAAAAATGTCAACACAAGTACCTAGAACAACCGACTTATCTAAAAGATTAGCATCTCTTCTTGTCCTCATATCGTAAACTCTCATATATGTATAAGGGTAGCCTTTTGTTTCTCTATATGAAATTAATCTATAGTAGGGATGTTTTTCATTTTTTAATATCTCATAGAGCTTTTCAAATTCATCACGCGCCAAAGAAATATCGGTATCATCATCCCAAGGAATAAAACCTTTATGGCGTACAGCTCCTAGTAAGGTTCCAAAATCAATAAAATACTTGATTTCATGTTCCTCACACAATTCATGCAAATAGTTTAAAATATCTAATTCAATTTGTTTAATTTCTTCAAGAGTCAAAATTTTCTCTGACATCTATTATTCACTCCTAATCTTTTTACATTGAGTCAATAGTTTCTTCATTTCAATGACATCACTGGGATACCTTAATAATTTTCCACAATTGAAAATCATGATGAGAGAACCTTAGCTCAACTGGTGGTAGTTGCATGTAGTCTCCGTAGTCCGAGGTCAGAATTTCNTGATAATTTTTTGGAATCATAAATTCCTTACCTTCGAATACACCCATAATAGTTTGTTCCAACCACTCTCGCTTCCAGACTGGTTTATGCATATCTTTATAAATAAGATAGTCAACCAACTCGTAATCATCTACTTTTCTAGATTTAGCAAGTTCATCAATGCCTCCAATATACTTATTCGTATTTGTGAAATAGAAGACAATAACTGATATATAGCGAATTAAAGAATTTAATAGACTTTTAGTATTGGTAATACCCTTAAATGTATAACAGCTTAATTGACGTTTTTTTATAAGCCTTGTCATTTTATCTTTAAAAACAGAATCATCCTCGTAACCATCTACAGGGAAAATATCTACATAAATCCCCATATTGGAATCAATTCGAACATCTTCTTCTAACAAATAAGTTTGATTATCCTGCACTTTCATGAAGGGATAGACATAGTTGAGATTATTTTTATAAGACATCACTTCGTAACGTTCGTCAGGGTTAGAGATAAGGTAGTCTTGCAACTTCTCATAGTCTTCACGCAACATACAAATATCCATATCATCATCCCAAGGAATAAAACCTTTATGACGAACCGCACCGATAAGACTGCCATAAGCTAGGAAATATTTGACACCAATTTTCTGACAAGTTTCATGAATGTATTCCATGATTCCCAGTTCCATCTGTTGAATCTCTCTAATATCAGTTACTTCCTGATAACGAATACCTTCATCACGTTTGCAAACAACTAATCCATAACCAATAATCAACCAAAAGATAATATTAATAAAGTTAGTTGAGTACATAATCTGACTTTCAAATAATTGACCGAACAAGATGCCAAAGAAAAGAATCATAATCAACTTTTCAGAGTTCTTTTTAGAAACAATCAAATAAGTCAAAAAGCGCTTAAATATATATCCTAGTATAAGTAGAAAGGATACTAAACCTAAAATTCCAGAACTAACAAATATCGTTACCAAAATGTTGTGGAAATTTCCACCAATAAGAGAATTTTGAATCTCAAATTTACTGAAATATTTTGTGTAATAATCTGGAACATTTCGTACACCATAACCAAAAATTGGTTTCTCACTTCCCATTTTTATAGCATTTTTCCAAATATAAGTTCTACCACTAGGTGTTGTTTCTATTAGATGAAGTTCTCCTGTTTTTTTTATAACTGAAGAATCCGTTTCTGCATAAGATTGTCCTTTATTTAAGTCTAATACAGTTGCTTTCCCTGAGAATATGTAAATAGAGGTTACATAACTCAATCCGATATTAGCAGCAGAAACAAGTAAAGCAGAAACTATAAAGATTAGAAATCGCTTAGCTAACTTGCCCCTGTTAATAAAGAAACTATAAAACCCAAGCATTAACACTAAAGATAATAAAGCTCCTCTACTTTGCATGGTTGCAAAATAAACTAATTGAATCACATTATTCAGTTTAAGATAGACAGAATATTTACTTCCTTTATGAATCAAATACATAGCCAAAACAATGCTAATGTATGAAAATATCGCACTAGCATTTGGATTGACAATCCCCCACAGACGTCCATTCATAACACCATAGTAATAAGATTGCTGTCCAATTTTAAATAGGATAAGGACTCTACTTACCAATAAACCAAACGCAAAAATCGCAGAAGAAAAAGAAACAAGTTGAATAGTGTATGCAATCCAATCAAATAATTTCTTTAATTGACCTGATTCTAACATGGTAAATAATAAAATATAGGTTACCATAAAGAGGATCTCAATCACATTTCCAATCAAATGTCCAGAGCGATTGAAAATAGCTGATAAGAGATGACTTCCAGCTAAGAGTCCAAATAAGGATAGAAATTTACGATCTACTGTGATTTTTTTCCACTTAAACAATAAGGTATAGCAAATATAAAGCACTACAATCGCTGACAATCCTTTATAAAGGGGATTTGCTATCTTATAAACCAGTGAACTCATACTTAAAATCGAAATGAAAACAAAGAGATATGCAATCCATAGTTTTGATTTTTCAAAGTATTCATCCATTTTTGAAAAATTCATTTTCAACTCCTTCTCATAATATTAGTTTCTGAATCCAAGAATTTTTTTATATATCCATGGAGAAAAGACAAGTAACAGGACAGCTATCTTACGAAATCTAGTGAAATAAGCATCCTTCCAGATTTCATATCGATGCTGAATAATCCAAGCCCTTAGGTCGACTTTCTCCTTTTGATACTGTTCAGATGAAGTAAAGATAATTTTATCGTAAACTGTGATATATGACCAACATTCTCTATTTTTTAATTCATACTTTAAATTAGGAAATACTTGTGATACTTGAGTAATGATGTTCTTATAAACTTCTATCGTATCAAATACATACCGATTAACAGATGTTGTCGCACTTCCCTCACGATGATCATAATAATAAATTGGTTTGTCAACAAATACACTACTGCATCTTGTCTTTAGTAGCAATTCCGTTAAAAACAAGGCATCTTCAGCTAGATGGTAGTCTGTATTAAATTTTTCATCTGTCAGCAGGTCTCTCTTAAATAGTTTTGCGACTGGAAAGAATGAGGTCTTAGTAGTCATCAGTAATTCTTTCATGGTTTCTTCTGTTGACCAAAGTTCTTTTCTACCAGAATACAAGGGTAAGTCTGTCACTATTCCATTTCTGATATGGTGTAGAGGAGCAATCACAAAACCTACATCTTCTCCTTCAACTGCACTAGCTAAAGTAGCTAGGTAATCATTGGTGACGAAATCATCGCTATCAACAAAAGTTATCCAAGCACCCGTCGCTAGCTGAATTCCAACATTTCTAGCATTAGAAACACCAGCATTTTCGATATGGTAAACCTTGATATTTTCATACTGATCTGATAAATAATCACAAATTTGTCCACTAGAATCAGTAGACCCATCATTTATTAGGATTAGTTCAAAATTGGTATAAGTCTGTTGAAGAATTGACTCCACACATCGTTCCAGATAGCTTTCTACATTGTATACTGGAACAATAACACTTATTTTTTCACCCATCATGTTCCATATTCTCCCTTGTATTCTGTATAAGACTTATCCATATCAGCGATGACAGCATCATGATGTGGTACTTGCTTGTCTGCTGGTGGTGGCGTCATATAATCTCCAAAAGCAGTGCTAAGATAGGCATCATAGCCGATTGGAATAGGCAGCTCTGTCCCTTCAAATGGCAAGAAAAGATTATCTTCAAAAGATGCGATTGGGTACTTGTTTCTCATATAGCCAGGACCTGAGCATAATTCTGTAATGCCATCGCTTTCAGCGAGACCATATTTAGTCATTTCTTTCTCAGCTTTTTTCCAAATGCGATAACGGAGAGATTTTGGAGTCAATCCCAGTAAAATACGACTTCCCCATTTCATAAGTGCACCATGCTTTTCTGGAATAGTTTGCGCACAAAAGAGTGAATAGATCAAGGCCCAGCGAACCTGTTTTTTCCGCTCAGCTGGATTCTTCGGATAATAATCCAAAGGCAAGACATCCAAGGCAAGACCATGTGGCAAATTCAAATCCTGCTGATAAGGTTTGATACAGGTCGTTTCCTTGTCACGAATAGTAATAAAAAGATTGCGGTCTACAAAATCCTTGTTACTCTTTGACAAGAAATAACGCTCATCTGCATAACGAGGCCATAATTCTGCTAATCTCTCATAATCTTTACGAGGCATAAAAAAGTCTAGGTCGTCGTCCCAAGGAATAAACCCCTTGTTTCGAAGGGTACCAATAGCCCCTCCGCCACAGAGATAACAGAGCAAATCATGTTCTTTACAAAAAGCCACAAAATATTCAGCCATCTCCAGACTTCGAGCCTGAATTGCTTTTAAATCAGTCATATTGTTCATTATTCTTTCTATCGTATCGTTTCATTATACCACAAATACGGGGTGAAAATCTATTGCAGACTGTAAAAAATCAAAGCCTGATTGCTAGATAAATAGCCTTCAGACTTTGATTCTCCTATCTTATTTTATCTCAAGCCCATCTGAGATAATTTATTCTGATATTTGTTTTGATCAACCAGCAAACCCAAGCCTCCATAGACATCATAGGCATCGACCCAATCACCTAGTTCTGGAACTGTTAATCTCTCAATGCCATTTTTCGCTCCATCCAGGAAGGATAAGCCATTAGTCAGTAGGAAACTATAAGGAACATTCGTAGAGGTCATGCCAAAGACCTTACCAAGTGCTTCTGATCCAGTAAAGAGTTTAGTTGGATCCTTGAGTTGTTGCAGAACAGCTGTCAACACTTGCTGTTGTCTCTTGGTACGACCGTAATCACCTTCATCATCATCACGGAAGCGAGCATAATTGAGCAAGGTCGAACCATTCATCTGCTGTTTCCCGACTTTAATAGTCTGGGTTGGAGACTCTGTTTCCGTAGCATGTAAGTCATCTCCCACCGTAGCTTCTGTTAATGGACGCCCATTCAATGTTGAAAACTGAGCATCAATTGCCACCCCATCTGGGAAAAGCGTGTCAATCGCTGTTGCAAAGGCCTGAAAATCAACCAAGGCGTAATACTTAATGTCCAAGTCAAAATTATCTTTCAAGACTTGACGAACCATCTCTGCCCCTCTTTGCCCCTCTTGTTCTCCTAACTCATAGGCTACGTTTAACTTGTTATCCGTCTGTTTTCTACCGTTAATCACTTGGCTGTAACCATCTATATAAACCAAATTATCACGCATGAAGCTGACCAGCTTGATTTTCTTATCTGATCCACCGACGTTTAGGACCATAATCGAGTCCGTTCTCGTTTCAACACTATTTTGACCAATCCGTCCATCCGTTCCCATAATCAAAATATTAACCCCATCCTTGGTATCTTGACCATTAAAGACTTCTACTTGAGCTGCCTTAGCATTTGCAGGTTTGTTTGAATCAGCATTTGAATAACCTTTGAGGAACATAAAAATCATGCCAAAACCGACACAGGCTAAAAGGGCGAACAGTCCAGCAAAAATACGACCCCAACGAATCTTACGTTTTTTGGATGTAACCTTTGGAAGAGAATGACTTTTCTGGTATTTTTTTGCACGACTACGGTTAGCATAGGATGGAAGAGAAGACTGATTGATTGGTTCCATGAAAGACTCTTCCATATCGTGATTTTCATTATGAATTTCTGAAGAATCTTCACTACTACTAGCCATATTTAACTTACCTTTCAGGTAAGCAAACTCCTTTTTCTCTCGCTCATTGAGGTAATGAATATTCTTAAAAAGATAGTCATAACGTAACTGCTCATGATGGCTTAAAGGATTTTCTTTCCTCATCTTCTCTCCTTTCCATGGTCTGATATTGAATAAATAGGATAAGCTCCCAGAACTTTATACTGAATTCCAATCGCTTCTAATTCTTTTTGAGCAAAGTGGACCAAGGCCTGATCAGTATAATCCACATCGATAATGAAAAAGTATTCGCCCAGTGCTGTCTTGAGTGGACGACTTTCAATTTTTGTCAGGTCAATTCCTCGCCAAGCGAAGGTTGAAAGAGCCTTATAAAGTGCGCCAGGAAGGTTGTCAGGCAAGGTCAAGGCCAAACTCATTTTCTCAGTTTGTGCTTTCAAGGGAATACTAGGCTTTTCAGCTCCCAAAACCCAAAAACGTGTGAAATTAGCTTCCATTTCCTGAATATCCTCAGCAATCAGTTCCAAGCCATATTCTTCGGCAGAACTTCTTGGTGCAATGGCAGCAAAAGGCTGGTCTGGATGTTCGGAAATAAAGCGGGCCGCATAAGCTGTACTAGCAGTCACCTCAATTTTGGCCTCTGGATACTCTTCATCGATGAATTTCTTTCCTTGCGCCAAAGCCTGTGGGTGTGAAAAAATCTTTTCAATCTTAGTGTGACCTGGAACCACCATCAACTGCTGGTGAATGGGCTGAACGATTTCTGCTACTGCTTGGATGCGAGCTTGATGAAAAAGGTAGTCCAAGGTTTCATGAACACTACCCTCGATAGAATTTTCAACTGGCACCACAGAATAATCCACCAAGCCTTGTTCATAGGCCTTGATGACATCTGTAATGTTGGCAAAGGCCTGCAATTCCTCATGAGGAAAAGCTGTCTGCACAACGTGGTGTGAAAATGATCCCTTGGGACCTAGATAAGCAATTTTCATCTTAGTTCCTCTATAATTTCCTCTGGGCTTAGCTTGGTCACATCCAAAACCCGACTGGCTACTTCCTCATACCAGTACTGTCTTTCTTGAAAAATAGCTGCTAGTTTCTCCTTACTATTATTGAGAAAAAGCGGTCGCAAATTGTCCTTATCAGCTGATATGCGTTGGTAGAGGGTTTCAAAGTCTGCTTTCAGGTAGATATTATCAGAATTGGTCTTGAGTAAGTCACGATTACGTTCAGAAATGACTACACCTCCACCAGTTGACACAACTTGATTTGTTTCTAGTAACTCAGCTAGGACTTCTGACTCCACCTGACGAAAGGCCTCTTCTCCCTTTTCAGCGAAAAATTCCGCAATGGACATGCCTAAGCGCTTCTCAACCAGAGCATCCATATCAAGGTAATTAGGGGCCAAGCCTCTTGCAATAGTCGATTTGCCAGCCCCCATAAATCCGAGTAGTACCTTAGCCATGAATCAAGCTCTCCAAATCATCAAAGAAGCTAGGATAGCTGGTATTGATGGCTTCTGCACGGTCAAGCTCCACTTCTCCATCTGCAACCAAGAGAGCCCCGATAGCTGTCATCATGCCAATGCGGTGGTCACCAAAAGTATTGACTCTAGCACCGTGAAGGGCTGATTTCCCTTTGATAATCATCCCATCTGCTGTAGGGGTAATATCTGCTCCCATACTATTGAGGGCGTCTGCTACCACCTGAATGCGGTCTGTTTCCTTGACCTTGAGTTCCTCAGCATCCTTAATAACTGTTACACCTTGAGCTTGGGTCGCCAGAAGGGCAATAATCGGCAATTCATCTATCAAACGTGGAATCAAAGCACCACCAATCTCTGTTCCTTTGAGGTCAGAAGACTCAACAATCAAGGTAGCGGATTTAGCGACTGGGTCGATTTCAGTTATTTCCAATTTTCCACCCATGGCGCGAATGACATCAATAATACCAGTACGCGTTTCATTAATACCAACATTCTGCAGCACGACACGAGAATTTGGAACAATCAAACCTGCGACTAGCCAAAAGGCTGCACTGGAAATATCTCCTGGCACGACCACCTTTTGTCCTGTCAATTTTTGTGGCCCTTGGACTGTGATTTTCTTGCCCTCCACACTTAAATGACCACCAAATTGTTGCAGCATATCTTCAGTATGATTACGGGTACATTCTTTTTCGATAATGACGGACTCCCCCTGAGCCTGCAAGGCTGCAAAGATCAAGGCGGACTTGACTTGAGCAGAGGCAATTGGCAACTCATAATGAATAGGTGTTAAGTTTTTCGTCCCTTTCAAACGCAAAGGAGGCAAATCTCGCTCAGTTTGCCCTGAAATGCTGACGCCCATTTTTTTCAGAGGAATAGTCACACGATCCATAGGACGTTTAGAAAGACTATCATCTCCGAACATTTCTACTTCGAAGTCTGCGCCAGCAAGGACACCTGAAATCAGGCGAATCGAGGTTCCAGAATTTCCCATATCAAGGGCATTTTGTGGCGCTTTTAAGCCATCCATGCCCACACCTTGAATGGTAATAACCCCATCTTTATCCTCAATTTCAACACCAAGGTCACGAAAAACCTGCATGGTCGAAAGGACGTCTTCACCTCGCAGAATATCATAAACCTTGGTCTCCCCCTCAGCTAAACTTCCAAAGATAATGGAACGGTGGCTGATAGACTTGTCACCTGGGACGCGGATACTGCCATGTAAGTGGCGAATGTTTGTTTTTAGTTTCATACTGGACCTCATACTTGCAATACTTTTACCTATTTTATCATAAAAAGCCAGAAATTCCTTAAAAATTCCTGACTTTATGATAGTTATTTTCTTATTTTAGCAATTCTGAAACTGGTTCGAAAACAATTTTTTCAATGTCAGAAAGGTAAATTGCCAATTGTTGTTGCTTGGTAAAGAATTCTGACAAGAGGCTGTTCCCCTGAATCTGCTTGCCAAAGCCTTCCATTTTCGCTTGGAAGGAAGCATCTGGCATTTGACCTGTCTGTGCTAGTTTTTGAATTTCCTCTTGAAAGGCAACATATTCTGTAAAGATTTTGCTTGCCTCAGCATCTGCTGAAATAGCATCTTTAGCTGCTTTAACAGCCTTGTATTCTGGTAATTCGCGTAGACCGCGACTGAGTTCGTTTGCACTATCGTAAATATTTGACATGATTTTCTCCTTATTTGATAACGACTGTATAGTCGGTGTTTTCTGTTATGAGGTGCTCGGCTCGTTCTAAATCTTGAGCATTTTTAAATGAAATTTGTAGAATCCCGTGAATATCTTCACGGTTTTCCTCGTTGATGTGAATATTGACCAAGGAAGTTCCACGTAGCAGTTCCAAGATTCGTAAAATAACGTCTTCTTCATCGGGAACATCGACATAGAGGTCATAAGAGCTATCTACTCCACCACGCTTATGGATTTCCATGGCCTGACGTTGCTCACGCGCTTGGCTGAAAAAGTTCCAGATTTGCTCTTCATCTCCCTTGCTGATGGCCTGACCAATCGCTTCCAAACGCTCCTTGAAATCCGCAATTCGCTCCAGAATAGTTTCACTATTTGACAAGAGAATAGAAGTCCACATCCCTGGCTCGCTTTCCGCAATCCGAGTCATATCTCGAAAACCACCTGCCGCAAAGCGCCTTGCCATCTCATGTTCTTGAGCATAGACCGCGGTCTGTTCCATGAGACTAGAAGCCAGAATATGAGGAAAATGGCTAATCTGAGAAGTGACTCGATCATGCTCCTTGGCATCAATCTCGATAAAGCGAGCATGAAGACCTGAAAGCAAGTCCTTCATTTCCTCAAGCGTGTCCTGACTTGTCAGGCTTGAAGGTGTAAAGATATAATAGGCATTTTCAAAAAGATTGACATCCGCAGAAGCAGCCCCTGTCTTGTGACTACCAGCCATGGGATGGGCCCCGACAAAGCGAACAAATTTGCCAGTCAAATACTGCTCCGCTGCATCCACAATGGCTAACTTGGTCGAACCAGCATCTGAAATAATGACGCCTTCTTTCAAATCCAAGTTAGCCAACTCCTTAATGAAAGCAATAGTTTGTTTGATTGGCAAGCTGAGAATGATGATATCCGCCAGAGGAGCAAAGCTAGCAAAATCATCCGTTGCACGGTCAATCATGCCTTCTTTCAAAGCGATATCTCTCGAAGCTTGACTGCGATTATAACCCAAAATCTCATAATCAGGATGATCGCGTTTGATGCCAAGGGCCATAGAGGCACCAATCAAACCAAGACCCGCGATATAGACTGTTTTTGCCATAGGAACTCCTTAATAGTTCTTTGTATAGTCTCGGTGTTTAGCTACCGCTTCTTTTAATTCCTCTAGATTATCTGATGAGAATTTTTCAAGAATTTCTTGTGCCAGAACCGTTGCCACAACGGCTTCCATAACTACACCTGCAGCTGGAAGAGCGGTCGGATCACTTCTCTCCACAGTTGCCTTGTAGGGTTCATGGGTTTCGATATCCACACTCATGAGTGGTTTGTAGAGAGTAGGAATGGGTTTCATGACGCCACGAACAACAATAGGTTGCCCATTGGTCATACCACCTTCAAAGCCCCCTAGATTGTTGGTACGGCGAGTATAGCCGTCTTCTTTAGACCAGAGAATTTCATCCATGACTTGGCTGCCTTTACGATAACCAGCTTCAAAGCCAAGACCAAATTCCACCCCTTTAAAGGCATTGATAGAGACAACTGCTTGGGCAAGTCTGGCATCCAATTTTCTGTCCCATTGGACATAGGAACCAAGACCAACTGGAACACCTCCAACGACTGTCTCCACAACCCCACCGATGGTATCACCGTCACGTTTGATTTGGTCAATATAATCCTTGATTTCCTGTTCTCGTTCTTGGTTAACAATAGAAACTTCAGACTGGGCAGCTCTTTCCTTAATCTCAGCAACTGTGAGATTCTCAGGAACATCGATTTCCTTGCCACCAAAGACTACGACATGGTTGGCAATCTCCATATCCAGCTCAGCCAAGAGGCGTTTGGCTACTGCGCCAACTGCCGCCCGCATGGTGGTTTCACGAGCTGATGAACGTTCTAAAGAATTTCGCAAATCGTCAAAACGGTACTTGATACCCCCAACCAAGTCGGCGTGACCTGGACGAGGATGGGTGATTTTCCGTTTGCTTTTTAGGCGGTCTTCAATGTCCTCAGCAGACATGATATCCAGCCATTTCTGATGGTCCTTATTGATGACATCCATGGTAATGGGAGCCCCTGTCGTCTTCCCATGGCGAACACCCGAAGTAAAGACAACTTGGTCACTCTCAATCTTCATACGACCACCACGACCGTAGCCACCCTGACGGCGTTTAAGGTCTCCATTAATATCCTCAGCTGTCAAAGGAAGTCCAGCTGGAATTCCTTCAATGATAGCTGTCAGACGGGGGCCGTGTGATTCTCCTGCAGTTAAATATCTCATACACTCTCCTTATTTTACCAAGTAGTCTTTCATCTCTTCCAGAGAAACTAAGTGAATGGTCGCTGAGCCGAGCTCTGGCACCAAGACCAATTTCAAGGTATTGCCACGCGCCTTCTTATCATGAGTCAAAGCCTGATAAAGCTTGTCAACATCCCAGTTTTCATAGTCAACAGGCAAGCCAAATTTCTGACACATCTCTGTGATAGATTGGGTAATGCCAGCTGGCATGAGTCCCTTTTCCTCAGCAACCTTGGAAATCTGCACCATGCCCATGGCCACAGCCTCGCCATGCATGACTTTTCCATAACCAGCCGTCGCTTCAATGGCATGACCAATGGTGTGGCCAAAGTTGAGGTAAAGGCGAACACCGTTGTCCAACTCATCCTCAACTACCATCTTGCGCTTGACCTGACAAGAATGTTCAATCAAAATCTCTGCATATTCCAGAATGCTCTCTACAGAACCATCTAGCTCCGTCAAGAGAGCCCAAAGTGCTGGATCCTCAATCAAGCCATACTTGATGACCTCACCCATCCCTTCAATCAGTTCTCTTTGTCCGAGGGTTTCAAGGACAAGCGGATCGATCAGAACTCCATCTGGTTGGGCAAAGGTACCCACCATATTCTTAGCAAATGGAGTATTGACGCCTGTCTTTCCACCGATAGAAGAATCCACCTGAGCTGTCAAGCTGGTCGGAATCTGAACAAAGTGAATACCCCGCATATAGGTAGAGGCTACAAAACCAGCCAAGTCCCCAACGACACCGCCACCAAGAGCCACGATTCCATCGCTACGAGTCAAACCTTGCTTGACTAAAAATTCATAGACTTTCTGGACAGTAGTTAAATTCTTTCTTTCTTCCCCTTCTAAAAAGTCAAAAACTGCTACCTGAAAACCAGCATCTTCTAGGCTGAGTTTGACCTTCTCTGCATAGAGAGAGGCTACATGATTGTCTGTTACAATGACCACTTTTTGTGGTTGCCAGAGTTCTCGCAACCATTGACCAGCCTGAGCCAGACAACCTTTTTCAATCTGAATATCATAAGGATGATGAGGAATATCGATTCTGATTTTCATAGGAGAGTCTCCCTTTCTTTATTGGTATTTTTCTGTTAAAGACTGCCAAATTTCTTCTGTCGGCATTTCCTTGCCTGTCCACAGTTGAAAGGCTTCTGCAGCTTGATAGAGCAACATTCCCAGACCATTGACGGCTGGATTGCCCTGACTTCTAGCCCATTTCAAAAATGGGGTTTCAAAGGGTTGGTAAATGATATCTGCTATCAAGATATTTTCTGGCAAATTGATGCTTTCAGGAACTGGAGAAGATTGGCCATCCATCCCCACACTGGTGGCATTGACAAGTAAATCCGACTCAGCAATCCTTTCCTGCAAAACAGAAACATCTTCTAAAGCACACAAATCCACTTTAAAGCCTGTCTGCTCCTGTAACTTGTCTAGATAAGGTCTTGTTTTTTCAATAGAAACTGAACGAACAAAGACTGAAATCTGACTGACACCGTCCAAAATAGCTTGCGCCAAAATGGACTTAGCCGCACCACCTGCACCCAGCAGGATCATCTTTTTACCTGTAATTGTAAAAGAAGGCAAGCTCTTAAAAAATCCCTTGCCATCTGTATTATATCCAATTAAATTGCCATTCTCATTGACAACCGTATTGACCGCACCGATCAAGCACGCTTCGTCACTCAGCTCATCCAAATAAGGAATCACTAGCTCCTTATAGGGCATAGACAGGTTGATGCCAAACATCTGGTAGCGACGAATATTAGCCACTGTTTCTGCCAAGTCACCTGCTTCAATCTCCCAAGCCACGTAAACACCATTGGTAGCTGTCGCCTCAAAGGCACTATTGTGAATAAAAGGGGAAATAGAATGCTTAATAGGATTGGCAACAACGGCAGCTAAACGTGTATAGCCATCAAGCTTCATCTAAAATCTCCCTGATTTTTTTCATGTTAGCTAGAGAAATCTGACCTGGGGCACTGGCCTCATCTATACTAGCAAAGGACCAGCTAGAACCAGTCACATCCGCAGTGATACGAGACACCTTGCCCACCTTGCCCATAGAAATAGTCACATATTCCTGTTCAGGATTGAGGGTTTTAAAGCCTCGTGTATAGTTCATCAAGTCTAGCACATCCTGCTCCGTGTGAGCCATCACTGCAACCTTGACAAGTTTTGGATTTAGGCTCGTCAACTCTGACAAGATTTCCATCATGTTTTCAGGTGTTTCTTGGAAATTGTGGTAACTCAAAACGAGATTTGGGAAATCCAGCATTTCCTCAAAAACATCCTTGTAGCTGTAGTACTCAAAATCAATATAGTCTGGTTGATAGAGTTGCGCCACTTCCTTGATGAGATGGATATATTCTTCTGAAGAAAGTTCGATTTCTCCCCCCTCAGCGCGAGTTCGCAACGTGAAAACCAATTCACGACCTGCAAATTTTTCAAAAATAGCTGGAGCTACCTGCAAAATCGCTTCTTTAGGCAGATAGTCGGCACGCCATTCAATGATGTCGGCATCCAGATACCTCGTGGCATCCAGTGCCTGAGCCTCCTCTAAACTTCTTGGCATTACTGAAACGATTAATTTCATTTACTAACCTTCATACTAATCACCTTGAGGTAATTACTACTTTCATCTTTTTTATTATAGGCGAAATCTGCTGGAAGACCGTATTTATTTAAAATCTGGTAACTTCTTCCTGCGAAGCCTTTATCAATTTGTTCTGTAAATTTCTGGCGGGAAACATTGGCAGCATTAGTACTGGCAATGATAATTCCTCCCGGATTTAAAATATCAAGACTCTGGGAAATCAACTTGTGATAATCCTTGGCCACAGAGAATGTTTGTTTTTTGTTCCGAGCGAAGCTAGGCGGATCTAGAACAATCACATCATATGTCAAGGCTTTTCGCTTGGCATATTTGAAATACTCAAAGACATCCATGACTATAAAACGATGGTCGTCTGTGCTGATTCCATTTGCCTGAAAATGCGCTTGAGACAATTCTCGTGAACGTTTAGCTAGGTCAACAGAAGTTGTCTGGTTAGCTCCTCCCATGGCTGCAGCTACTGAAAAAGCTGCTGTATAAGAAAACATATTGAGCAAGGATTTTCCCATAGCCAATCCATCCACTAAACTACCGCGAACTTCATGCTGGTCTAGGAAAATCCCTGTCATCAAGCCATCATTCATAAAGACTTGATAGAGGACACCATTTTCCAAAACAGTAAAGAAGTCAGGTGCTTCTTGACCATAAACATGTGCAGATTCATAGTCCAAACCCTTAAAGCGGATCTTCTCATAAGTCCCTAAAACCTCAGGAAAAACCTGTCTAAAGGCTTCAGAAATAACCTTGCGAATCTGATAAACATAAGAGTTATACCAAGAAAAGACAGCATAGTCGCCATAAAGGTCCACTGTCAGACCACCAAAACCATCTCCCTCTTGATTGAAGAGACGAAAGGCAGTTGTCAATTCATCTTGATAGTAGGCACTTCTCTTTTCTTTAGCTTGTCTAAACAGCGTTTCAAAGAAAGCTTGATTGAAGGTCACCTTGTCTATGCTCACAAACCAGCCCAAGCCCTTGTTTTGTTGGGAAAGGTAGGCAGTCCCAAGAAAGTTCCCTTCTTGACTATGGACTTCTACTTCCTGATTCTTAAGATTGACATTCTCAAGATCGCTGGCTTCTAGTAAAACCAGACCTTTGGTAAGCTTTTTTTCAATCCTTTTGCTGACTCTTATTCTATTCATAGTCACTATTATAGCAAATTTTGTGACAATTCTCAAAAAAGAAACAACCCCTGTTTTTTACTTTCATTTTAAAAAATAGTATACTATACTAATAAAAAATTAGAAATATTTGTGTAAGAATCACAATAAAAAATGCTCTTCCATCGTGGAGGAGCATTTCTTTTTATCAACAAAAATCAAAGAGCAAACTAGGAAACTAGCCGCAGGCTGTACTTGAGTACGGCAAGGCAAAGCTGACGTGGTTTGAAGAGATTTTCGAAGAGTATTAACTTTGAGATTGTAGCTAGATAGGCTATATCAGCAATATATGTCTGTCAAGTTTAGTGACGAATATAGTAGAAGAAATATGAGGATATAAATCAGCTTCAGCAGGTATCTGGAAAATTTGATTTTATAGAGAAGCCTTTTGTTACAAATTCAATATACTATCAATAAATAATATTATAGAAGCAACAATAATTATAATTTCACCTATCTGCATAATCCTATTTCGAACTCTAAATATATGTTCTATCAAAAATACTTGGATCACACACATTATAGGAATTAACGTTTTTGAAATTGAAAAATATCCAAATAAATAAACTATAAACAACAAAAATAGAACTATATTATATTTCTTATTCAAAACATTCCTCCCTATATTTTTTGATTGTCAATCGTAATCATTTACAACTACATTATGACAAACTATGAAAGCGATTTGTCAAATGAAATTTATCAAGCAAGCGACCAACTAGCTCATCTTTTTTCTATTTCTGCCAATATGCGTGACAGGTAGTAATGATAGCCAAAAATAGCAAGAGCAAGCAAGAGGATAAGAACTCCTACTCCCAAGCTGATGGCAAGGATAGGGGAGAGAGACCGAACCAAGAATAAGCTCCCTATTACAAGGGCCATTAAGATAACACTATAAACCAAAATCAAAACAATTGCTACTATACGATTTGAACGGTTCACCAGGTCCGTAATGTTACTCCAATTGGTTGACAAATTTTTCACGTCCTTAAGGTAATGGTGGCAAGAAAGGATGACACTTGCAAAGATCCAGGCCACAAGGAGGTAAATCATCGAAAGGATGGGCAAGCCTAGATATAGAGAAAGTCCAAGTAAAGTCAGAACTGGTAAAAAGGACTGGACAGCAAATATAATCCAAAATTTCACTTTCACATAACGAGCAAAGTCAAAGGGTAAACTCTTCAGAAAATCAACATTTTCCCTCTCCAAGGACAAGGCAATTGAATGCAGGCTGGTGATATTGTTATTGACAACTGCTATAAAGATAGCTATAAAAAACAAGGGTAACCAGTATGAAGGATGAATGTCTGGAACTATCTGAGAATCTCGAATTTTGGAAATCAGACCGATCATCATGAGATAGGGAAGGAAAGCACTTGTAAAAAGCACTGTAATCACGCCAGTTCCCTGTCCCAAGAGGGTGAGGTGGTAGCGTAAAACCATACGGAAAAAGCCCTTTTTATTAGTAGTTGAAATTCTCTCCTTATTGCGACGTTCTTTCTTGACCTTCTCCTCACTATTAAGCAGGATAACGTCATAAAAATGAGGAAAAACCTTCTTTTTGGTCAGGTAAAGCAAGAAAACAGTTAAAGCTATCCAAGCGAGTAGACCCAGTATGGCTTCTGTCGAAAAAGGCTCCACTGCTATTTTGTAAAAGAGATGAAGAGGATAAAGGAGAAATGGAATGTCTCTAACTTTGTCAACAATACTTCCAAAAGTCGACTGTAGAAAGAGGACAAATATTAAAGGTATGAGAACTCCTATTCCAATCATCACATTCGAAAAAATAGACTGATACTTTCTGAAAACCGTAGTCTGAGCCAAGAAATGTACTGCCACTACCATCACTAAAGTAACAGAGACAAATAACAAGGCCAAGGACAGCAGCATCAAAGGCAAGCCCAGCCAAAGAGAAGGAGCTAGCCTAATATAGAGGACTAGAAAATAAGCTAGGATTGGTACAATTCCAGCTAGAGCTGGCAAGAGAACAGACAGTCCTTTAGCAATTATAATCTCTGATTCTTTAAAGGCATAGGGCCTATACGATGCCAAGTCCTTACTCTCATAAAAGACATTGTAAAATGCAGTGAAAGAAGTTGAAAAGGCAAGCACCAGTAAAATAGCAACCATGCTACTAAAAAAACTTGGCCTTTCCTCAAAAGGAAAACGAAAGGCTATATTTATAAACATGATGAGCATCAAGAGACTGGAAAAAATGTAAGAACTTAGGACTCTAGCGGAAACATTTACTTTTTTCCCAGGATTCTTAGCTTGCTTCTTTCGTAGGTTAGCCAGATTAGCTTCTTGAGATGAATAGAGGATATTGATATCAACTAATTTTTTAATGACCTTGAGACGCATCTGAAACCTCCTCTTTTCTACCAGCAAGACTAAGGTAGATACTTTCCAAAGACTGGTCTGGATGGTCTTTTCTCAAGTCCTCTACGCTACCACAATAAATCAAATGCCCCTTTTTCAAAATGGCAATCCGATCACAGACTTGCTCGGCTACCTCTAGGACATGGGTTGAAAACAAGACCGTCTTACCTTTTTGTGCATGTTCCTTCATCATTTGCTTCAAATCAAAGGCAGCCTGGGGATCCAAACCAGTCAAGGGTTCGTCCAAGACCCAAATATCAGGATCAGACAAGAGTGCTCCGATGACAAAGACTTTCTGACGCATTCCGTGAGAAAGTGTTTCAATAACCTGATAGCGATTTTCAGCAAAATCAAAAACACTTAATAGCCTAGCTAGACTAGCCTCCAAATCAGAGCTAGTTAGATCATAGGATGAGGCGATCAATTCCCAAAATTCATTGGCCGTTAAGCGCAAAAATAAGTCAGGCGAGTCTGCTACGTAGCCAATCTTTCGTTTGATAGCCAAGCGATTTTCCGATAAATCCAATCCATCTACCAAAATACGACCACTGCTGGGCGAAATAATACTGACTAAGGATTTTATAGTGGTCGATTTTCCAGCCCCATTATGGCCAATCAAGCCCATAATCTCCCCATTTTCAATCTGCAAATTGAGATTGCTCAAAGCCTCTTTATCACCATACAACTTACTAACATTTTGAAATTCAATCATGGGATGACTCCTATCTTTATCTATATTACATACTATTATACTAGCACTTTGATACAAAAAAATCAACACTTTATTTTAAGTAGTTAAAATAGATTTCTTCTATCTTACGCAAACGTTTGAGCTAACCAATACTTTATGATAGAATAAAGAACAAGATTGACAAGTAAGAGGAAACATCATGCAAAATCAAACACTCATGCAATACTTTGAATGGTATCTGCCCCACGACGGCCAGCACTGGACACGTCTGGCTGAAGATGCTTCACACCTAGCTGATCTGGGAATTAGTCACGTCTGGATGCCACCAGCCTTCAAGGCCACCAACGAAAAAGATGTAGGCTATGGGGTCTATGACCTATTTGACCTTGGTGAGTTCAACCAAAAAGGGACTGTCCGCACCAAGTATGGTTTCAAAGAAGACTATCTTCAAGCAATTCAAGCCCTTAAAGCGCAGGGAATTCAACCTATGGCCGATGTGGTTCTCAATCACAAGGCTGCAGCCGATCACAGGGAAGCCTTTCAGGTTATCGAAGTGGATCCAGTAGACCGTACGGTTGAACTTGGAGAACCCTTCACCATCAATGGCTGGACTAGCTTTACCTTCGATGGTCGCCAAGATACCTACAATGACTTCCACTGGCACTGGTACCACTTCACAGGTACAGACTATGATGCCAAACGCCGTAAGTCTGGGATTTATCTCATTCAAGGAGACAACAAGGGCTGGGCAAACGAGGAATTGGTCGATAACGAAAACGGTAACTACGACTATCTCATGTATGCCGACCTAGACTTTAAACATCCTGAAGTCATCCAAAATATCTATGACTGGGCTGACTGGTTCATGGAAACGACTGGTATTGCTGGTTTCCGCTTGGATGCCGTCAAACACATCGATTCCTTCTTTATGCGTAATTTTATCCGCGATATGAAGGAAAAATACGGTGAGGATTTCTATGTTTTTGGTGAATTTTGGAACCCAGACAAGGAAGCCAATCTGGACTATCTTGAAAAAACGGAAGAACGATTCGACCTTGTCGATGTCCGTCTCCACCAGAATCTCTTTGATGCTAGCCGAGCAGGTTCCAACTACGACCTTCGTGGTATTTTTACAGATAGCTTGGTTGAACTCAAACCTGACAAGGCTGTGACTTTTGTCGACAACCACGATACACAACGAGGTCAGGCTCTTGAGTCTACTGTTGAAGAATGGTTCAAACCAGCAGCCTATGCCCTCATTCTGTTACGCCAAAATGGCCTTCCATGTGTCTTTTACGGCGACTACTATGGGATTTCAGGGCAATATGCTCAACAAGATTTCAAAGAAGTCCTTGACCGCCTCCTAACCATCCGAAAAGATTTGGCCTATGGAGAACAAACAGACTACTTTGATGACGCTAATTGTATCGCTTGGGTACGTTCAGGTGCTGAAAATCAATCCCCAATCGCAGTCTTGATTTCAAATGACCAAGAAAACAGCAAGTCATTGTTTGTCGGTCAAGAATGGGCTAACCAAACCTTCGTAGATTTACTTGAAAACCACCAAGGTCAAATTACAATTGATGAGGAAGGTTATGGACAATTCCCAGTCTCAGCTGCTTCGGTAAGTGTCTGGGCAACCAATACAATCTAATAGCCAATGATTATAAAGCCAGATCCCATCGGATTTGGCTTTTTTGCATTCACAAAAAGACCTACCCAAATGGATAGATCTTTACTTGATTACAATTTACCTGCTACGGCATCCAACAATTCTTGGATTTTAGCTTGGTTGCTTCCTCCTGCCATGGCCATGTCTGGTTTACCACCACCACGTCCATCGACGATTGGTGCCAATTCTTTGACAAGGTTTCCTGCATGAAGGTCTTTTGTCTTGCTTGCTACAAGGACATTGACTTTGTCACCGATAGCAGCAACTAGGACAAGAAGATCAGAGTAGTCTTTTTGTTTCCAGTTATCTGCAAAAGTACGAAGGGCACCAGCATCTGATACAGACACTTGACTAGCAATGTAACGGTGACCGTTGACTTCCTTCACATCCTTGAAGATGTCGCCTGCAGCTGCAGCTGCCGCTTTTTCTTTCAACTCAGCATTTTCTTTTTGCAATTGACGAAGTTGTTCTTGAAGTCCTTCTACCTTGTGAGGTACTTCCTTAACTTGAGGTGCTTTCAAGGTTGCTGCGACTGCTTTAAGAGCATCTTCTTGTTCACGGTAGGCTTCAAAGGCTTCCTTACCAGTCACTGCCAAGATACGGCGAGTTCCTGATCCAATCCCTTCTTCTTTGACAATCTTGAAGAGTCCAATCTCAGAAGTGTTGCCAACGTGGGTACCACCACAAAGCTCGATAGAGTAGTCACCGATAGTAACAACACGAACTTCCTTACCGTATTTCTCACCAAAGAGAGCCATAGCTCCCATTTCCTTGGCAGTGTCAATATCTGTTTCAACTGTCTTCACTTCAAGAGCTTCCCAGATTTTCTCGTTGACTTGCTGTTCAATTGCACGCAATTCTTCTGCAGTTACTGCTTGGAAATGGGTAAAGTCAAAGCGAAGGAATTCGACTTCGTTAAGAGATCCTGCTTGTGTTGCGTGATTTCCAAGGATATTGTGAAGAGCAGCGTGAAGCAAGTGAGTCGCAGTGTGGTTTTTCATAACACGGTGACGACGATTTGTATCAATTGCCAAGGTATATTCTTGGTTCAAGGCAAGCGGTGCAAGGACTTCAACTGTATGAAGAGCTTGTCCGTTTGGTGCTTTTTGAACATTTATCACAGTAGCCACAAGGTTTCCTGCAGCATCCAAGATTTGACCGTGGTCAGCAACCTGTCCACCCATTTCAGCGTAAAATGGCGTTTCCGCAAAGATAAGAGAGGCAGTTCCTTCTGATACAGCTTCTACTTCTGCATTGTCCGCCACAATAGCTACCAATTTAGAAGACAATTGAGATGCTTCATAGTTAAAGCGGCTTTCCACTGTGATGTTTTGAAGGGTTTCATTTTGCATACCCATTGAACCACCCTTGACAGCTGACGCACGCGCGCGTTCTTGCTGTTCTTTCATGGCTGCTTCAAAACCTTCACGGTCAACAGTCATACCAGCTTCTTCAGCAATTTCTTCAGTCAATTCAACTGGGAATCCATAAGTGTCATAAAGTTTGAATACATCTGATCCAGCAATGACAGATTGACCTTTTTCTTTCAAGTTTGCTACGATGCCTTGGGCAAAGTGTTGACCTGAGTGAAGGGTACGAGCAAATGACTCTTCCTCGCTCTTAACAATTTTTTCGATAAAGTCACGTTTTTCAAGCACTTCTGGGTAGTAGCTTTCCATGATTTTTCCAACAGTTGGAACGAGTTTGTAAAGGAAAGTTTCATTGATACCCAATTTTTGACCGTGCATAGAAGCACGACGGAGAAGACGACGAAGGACATAACCACGGCCTTCATTTCCTGGAA
The DNA here is from genome assembly GCF_003944325.1 of Streptococcus mitis. GTDB lineage: Bacteria > Bacillota > Bacilli > Lactobacillales > Streptococcaceae > Streptococcus > Streptococcus mitis_CW. The sequence goes on from NZ_RJPX01000009.1 coordinate 23,855, forward strand.
GGGCACCATCACCAATCGCAAATGAAAGAGAACGGATGTGGTCTGCGATAACTTTAAAGCTCATGTTGTCGCCATCTTGGTCATAGACCTTACCAGACAATTTCTCCACTTCACGAATGATCGGCATGAAGAGGTCTGTTTCAAAGTTTGTCTTAGCCCCTTGGATAACCGCCACCAATCGCTCCAAACCAGCGCCCGTATCAATGTTTTTGTGTGGCAATTCCTTGTATTCGCTACGAGGAACAGCAGGGTCTGCGTTAAATTGTGACAAAACGATGTTCCAGATTTCGATATAACGGTCGTTTTCAATATCTTCTGCAAGTAAACGAATACCGATATTTTCTGGGTCAAAAGCTTCTCCACGGTCAAAGAAAATCTCTGTATCTGGTCCAGAAGGTCCCGCACCGATTTCCCAGAAGTTATCTTCGATTGGAATCAAATGACTTGGATCCACTCCCACTTCAATCCAGCGGTTGTATGAATCTTTATCAGCTGGATAGTAGGTCATGTAAAGTTTTTCAGCTGGGAAGTCAAACCATTCAGGGCTTGTCAAAAGCTCATATGCCCAAGTGATAGCTTCATCACGGAAGTAATCACCGATAGAGAAGTTCCCCAACATTTCAAACATGGTATGGTGACGTGCAGTCTTCCCTACGTTTTCGATGTCGTTGGTACGGATGGCTTTTTGGGCATTGGTAATACGTGGATTTTCAGGGATAATGGTCCCGTCAAAGTATTTCTTAAGAGTTGCTACCCCAGAGTTGATCCACAAAAGAGTTGGGTCATTTACAGGAACCAAACTCACTGATGGTTCTACTGAGTGACCTTTGGTCGCCCAGAAATCAAGCCACATTTGGCGTACTTGTGCACTAGATAGTTGTTTCATATTGTCTCCTTATTTACTTGTTTAATGTGATTGGCTTTCCAGCATCTCCACATAGTCAATCGCGACGCAGAGGGAAATGACTAGGTCTGCATAAGCATCCTCCAGAACCGTTACGTTATAGGTAGAGGTCAGATGGAAGAGTTCTTTCTTGATTTCCGCAATCAGCTGATCGCGATCATCCAGCAATTTGAAATCCAAATCCCAGATATTGCCCTCGATACAAAGACCTAGATTATCAAACTCATACTTATCTCGCCAGAAGGTCAACTTCTTACGAATGACAAAATTCGAACCATTCCTAAGCTGAATCTCAAAACGAGGAAGCAAGGTCAAGATTTCTTTACTGATCTCACTGACTTGTTCACCAGCCGCATCATAGATGGTAAAAGTTTTGGGAATCTTAAAAAATGATCCCTCTACCTGATAGGCGATTTCTCCCCTGTCGTCCTTGATAGCGAAGCGTTCGCCTCCAAGACGAAACTTTTGTTTGACAAGAAATGTTTTCATCAACACCTCCAAAAAATCAAAAGACAAGCTCATATCACGAAGGGCGAAAAACCGCGGTACCACCTTCATTCAATGAACTTGTCATTCTCTTATTCTTATGCAATTGTATGATTGAGTAGCATGACTTCCTAGCTTAGATGGCTCGCAGCACCGCCATTTCTCTGGACTAAGACAACTGAAAATCAATTCTCAACTTTCTTATTATATCGTTTTTTTAAGTCTGCGTCAACTGGAAATGATCTTATGAGATAGACACTGTCATTAGCGTTTGATTTCCCCCAAAACTTACTACCATCTTATCTGCTATACATATCTTGCTATAATATTTATTTTTGTATAGCCACGATTTCTCTATTCCTTCCTCTGATGATTCTGATTTCCAGCATCAGACTTAGAATGGCTACTATTTTCACGGTTATCAGCGACAAATCTCATATATCCGATATACCTGTCATACTCAAAATAGCTCTCTAAACCCAAGGAACTATTTATCGTATAATGTAACAGTTCTAGCACCTTGTATTTTTTCAACTTTCAATAGCTTAATGGGGGTTTGGTTCATTTCATAGTGTTTTGCACTACGCCCTTCTGGCAACTCAGCCTGTATTTTTCTTCTAAAAACTGAAACAGGATAGCAAATATCAGTGTTCTTAACCTTCTTATCATATTTATCAAACAAAAAATAAAATTCTTTATCTCTATGTTGAAAATGCAATAAATACTTTGCTTTAATCTTCGACCCAATTTTATTTGGGTCAAAATAATACAATCCCTTTAAATTAACACTTATATTTTCTAGCATCGTATAAATTAAATTCAGAGAAGTTGCCCTAGATAAAAATGCAGCTTTGTGCTGAGATGTATCTTTATCTAAATCATAAAAAGTGATATGATTTCCCAAAATTTGGTTATATATCTTCTGAGCCCCATTACCATTGAAGCACTTAACTTTATCTATTCCTTTTAGTTTGTGCAAACCTATAAGATGATGAAAATTTGGTTCCGTGAAGCTTAACTCAATATATTTTTCTGTAGTTTGTTTGGAGACAGTCTGAGTGATAGTAAATTTGTATTGAGTATCCATTAACGTTCTGTAACTAAGAATTAAATTTCTTAACATACTGTACCTTTTCTCAAAAAAATAAAGAGGCTATTTACACCTCTTCCTACGATATATTTATTCATCTGCTTGCGGAAAATATATAAAACCCAAATAAGCCTATCTACGAACTACTGACCAAAACAGACCGACCAGTAATTCTTTGGCTACGCTAAAAGCGATAGTTTTCTTCTACGAATTTTATTATATTAGATTCTTAACAATTTGTCAAGCAAAATCAAAAAGCTGCTTATTAGTTAAGAACGAAGTAAATCTAGTAATTTGTCATTGATTTTTTGATAATATCCAAAATAATGATCTTCAATATTAAATGTGGCCTGAAGAACACAACGTAATGTATCTATTGTTTGGTTTAATTTTTTAGAATTTACTATTTTACCATCAATTTCCGATAGTCCATGTGCAACTTTGTTTCGCTCACTATTTAAACTGGTAATAACATTAAGAGACTTCAGTAAGTCAGGAGAGACTTGATAAAAAGTTAGAATATTTTCATAAGATAAAAGGTTTAAGGTTGATTGAGGTGAATAAATTCTTTCCTCTTCATTTTCTATCCCTTTTGCTTTTTTAAATTCTAAATCAATAAAATCTAAAATCTTCTCAAAATCTTTGTATTCTTCATTTAATTTGGGTAAGGCCCCATCATATTTGATTAAATCAGGATAATCTTTCTTTATCTTTTCTTCGATGATAAATTCAACATAAGACTTTGATTTGATTAAGACATCTGCAACTTTTCCTCTCTCTTTCAAGACTTCTATCATTAAAAAGTAATTAAGGGCTTTCTTCTCAACATCTGTCAATGGATAGTCCTGAATATCTTTTAAAATAGCTTGCGTTTTAAATACTTTTACAAAATCATTTAGAGTCGCTCGTAAAAAAGATAATTTCTTTTTAGAAAGTAAGTTATTGTATTCTTTTTTTGTAACAAGTTCTTCTGCAGCAAGGTAATCATAGGAAGCTATCAGATTTCTTAAATGACGTTTGATTAAAGATTGATTAAATTTTTCAGCCTCATCTTTAATAGTACGATTTTCATAATCTTTTTGGTTATCCTTGTTTTCAGCAAATAAGCTCTTTTCTTCATCGCTTGAAAGCTGAACATATGGTCTATTTGCTGATTTGTTAGGAGTTGCAACCTGGATAGCCTGAGTATTATAATCTTTGATTCGATTGAGGGCAAATAAAGCCGAAATAATCTGAGGCGTTCCTGAAGATAGGTTTAAGATTAATTGATGATCCGTTCCAGAATATTTTTCAACAATCTGTCCCATAACCTCATACATTTTATCAAATAGATAAACCTCATCATTTTTTAAAATCGTTGACTCAATCATCACTTCAGGATGATAATCTTCTATAGAAAAAATAGCTTTCTCAATGAGATCTTGCTTAATCAGCATTTCCTCACTATAAACCAAAACAATCTGCTCCGGTCTATAAGTACGTGCAATATGTAATAAAGCAGCATCTCGATTATGACTAATTGGATCTGTCGTTCCCACTGCTGAGATTAAAATGTTCAAGCTTTCACCTCATTACTTCAATAATTCTAATAATTCTTGATTCAGTTCCTTATAGAAATTAAAATCTTTCTCATTAAATTGATACTGTTCTTTAACTAAAACCTTGAGATTTTTTAAGACGGATCCTAACTGACGTAGTTCTTCCGATTGCAGTGGATCCAATCGATGAGCCAATGTATTTCGTGAAGTGTTCATGTTAATCATCGGTTTAATTTGATTATATAAAGTCCACTCTTTTTTTTCTTTGAGAATTTTACTATAATCCCACATTCCCAAGAAATACTTTTCTGATTCATCTACATATCTATCCAATAATTCTGGATAACGGTTATCAATATAATCTTCTAAGATAAATTCAGTCAAAGTTTTAATTCTAATGAGTCCTTCACTGAAATTCCCTCGTTCTTTTTGCAATTCGATTGTTAGATAAGCATTTAAAACCTTTTTCTTTTTCTCACTCCACTTTCTATTTTTAAGAGTTTGGGGAATATCTTGTCTATCTAGCGCATCTACAATATTTTGCAATTTTTTACGGGATTCTTTTAAACCTGGAAAGTCCGAAAATTGATTTGCTAACTCTAAACTAGCTTTATAATCATATTTAGTAATAAAATCACGAATAGTTTTCTTCATTAAATCCTGACTAAACTTCTCCGCACCATCTTCCAAAGTACGATCCACAAACTGATCGGTACTATCTTCATTTAATGAAATCAAAACATCAATATCTTCACTTATATCATGTTTATCTTCTGTATTTGGCCCCTGTTGTGGAGAAGCAACTTGAACTGCTTTGACATTTATACCACTCAAACGGTTGATAATAAAAAGAGCAGCGCATATCTGTGGTGTCCCACTAGAAAGATTCAAAATAAATTCATCTTCCTTTGAGTAACATTCATTAATTATTTTTGAGAATTCATCATACATTTTATCGAAAATAAAGACATCCTCACCAATAATTATTTTTTCATGAATAATAATTTCTGGTCTATAGTTTTCAGATATAGAGAAAAGAACTTTATTATTTCGCTCTTTGTTAGGAAGCATCTTATCAGAATACACAATAATAATTTTATCTGGACGATACTTTCTTGCAATATGAACTAGAGCACCATCATGAAATCCTCTAATCGGATCTGAAGCACTAACAGCGGATATCAAAATTTTCATTGTGTAATCTCCTTTATCATGAAATTCGCTTTTCCCATCTCATAGAAGGAATCGCTATTAATGATCAATTTCCGTTCTCCTTTATTGGTTTTAATGCTCTTGTCCGGCGCTTTCGTCAGTTTCAAAACACCTTTTCCAACCATCTTAGTCTTCATCCGGCTGTATCGTTTTTGTAAAATACCATTTGCTTGTTTAAATAAGGTTTTAGTCCATGCGCCACTTCCAGCTCCTAAGTAAAGAGGATACTGAATATTAGGCTGAATCTTATCCTCAGGAAAATCAACTAAGAAAAACTTTTTGTATTCACTATAAAAAGCTAAAGATTTTTTACCCAGTTCTTCGATCAATTTTCCTGCTTCTTGGGTTGTTGTCGTGATAGTAAAGGTTACCCTGGTTAAAGGAGTAAGAGCCTCTCTATATAAAGGCAAAGGTTTGGCAGTTAGTGATTTTGCAGAATAATCCCATTTTTGAACCAAAATAAGATTCTCATTAGTCAGAGGCTGACTATCACTAACACGAATCGCATGAAACAAGTCATCGAATTCCTGCCCCTTTTTTGCCCCCCATGGAATCATTTTTTTGTTTTCTTTAGGACTTCTCCCACGAAAATCAACTGCATTCTTATTGTTCCAGTCAGGATTGGTATTCATTAAGATAGTCCGAATAGCTCCCTTCAAGGAACTACCAGGAATATAAGGATTTCCAAAGGGATCTCTCATAAATTTTACTACTTCATTTATAGAACCGGATCTAGGATTCTGGTTGTTCTTTTCCATTTCCAGACCAGTTTCAGCGATACTATAGCCACCAAAGGAACGCTCCGTAATTCTGTTATCATTTAAGAAAGAGATCAAGCGATTATTTCTAGCACTTGGTTTTGTTTCCTGAAGAAATTGTTCAAACTTTCTGTCCAGCCCCTTTTCAATCATGCGATTGTAAAACTTACCCATATCTGGGAAATAATAACAATTGGTCTCATATATGAATTCTCGTGAAGTGTATTTTTCACCACTCCCAATATGAATGGGAGCCATAGCTAACAAGGTAAATTGAAAAACTCTATAGTCCGTTTTCATCCTTTTACCTCCATTTTTAAAAATAGGGGTTTGGCATAGTTGAAGACAGCATGTGGAAAGCCAAGCGGTCTTACATCAACAATTTGCCCCGCAAAGGCTTCAAGAAAGGTCGATCCAGCAGTAAACTTAAATAAGTCTTGTTTACGATAATTTTGGTTGGATACTGTACTAAAAGCAAAACCACTTGATTTGGTCACCAGATAGGAACCTTGGTCCATAGCCCTTGGAAGATCCTCGTCTGTCGGTAAAGAAGTTGTCAGAGTCATTACATTTCCTTGATAGGAACGAGTCAGACGACTCTCAAGATTTTCAGGAATTTCTTTAATAATCAAATCAAAACGACCATACCCACTTGAGCGTTTTCCTCCAATACCAGAGAACTGCAAGCTAGTCATCATCTCATCAAGCAGTGGTGACTCAGTCGCTAGTACATAGAGGGCTGTATCATCCAAAAATCGGGTAGTTGCAACTTGGTACAGCGCACCATCAACATGAGGTTGATTCTTAGTGACGATATTGGTAACAGCATGCTCCTCATCTTCAAACAAGGCACCGTTGACATAATGATCAAACTTTTCCAAGGGTATAAATTGTAATTTTTTTGCTAACTTGGCTTGCCGACGTACTTCCTTGACATCCTTATTTAGATCAACTTGGTCAAATTTTGGAAATCCGATAGGCTTTGGTAAAAATGGGCGATCCTGATAAGGGAAGGCATCCGTTAGAACAAAATCATCCTGATTTGCTAAGGATAAAAACTCATCTAATCGTCCCATCTTATTGGCTTCAATTACGAGAGCAGAAAATAAACGGTCTGCCGAAAAGGTCATTTTAGAACTATCCAGAGTTCCTGCCCCAAAATGAGCGGACTCGAAGTCCATGATATACATCTTATAGGTCATATTAGACCTCCGCAGATAGTAGTTTGTTTAATGCATCAAGGTTATAAGTCCCAAAAACAGTCGTCGCTTTTAGATTTTCAAAACTAACTTTACCATAGCCACGAGAACCTGAGCCACCTAGATAGTCTAACTCAAGAAGTTTTAATCCATCTAAAATGACTTTAAAATCTTCTTCCACTTGTGCTTGACTCTCATCTGTAATTTCATAAATCAACTCAAATGCAAAAGCACTTCTACGGATGGCACGTTCAATTTGTCTCGGATTTGCTTCAGCAGTAATACGATCAATAGTATTTTCAAATTTAACTTCAGTATAACTCTTGACACCTAAAGAATCTAACTTTTCCTTGTTAATTAAGAAGGCATCTCTAAAAATGAGTCGTCCTATTTTATAGCGATCGTCTGAACTGTTTCCAAATAAACGACTAAGAATTTCTCCATCTTCTCCTGGTTTCTTAGCTAGTCGATCATTATGAACTTTTGCAAGAAGAGTGCGCATTTTTCCCTTGATACTAGAACCAGGAATAATCGGTAAGTTAGTAATAGGATCCTTGATTACAGGCGAATCAGTAGCCCCAATAGCTGCAAAAGCATTGCTAGTTCCAATATGAAGTCCTGTTTCTAGACGAATTTGTGCTGTTAGTTTAATTTTAGCAAATGCCATTAATCTTTTCCTCCATAAAATTTGAAATAAGCTACTAGTGCTTCCATATAACGACAGAAACGTTGGAGACTTTCCTTATTATTGATTTCTTTTAAAATATCTAAAATTTCAGCCTTTTTCACCAAGTCTTTAACCGCAGTTTCTCGGCCTGATTGATATACAAACTGCACTCTCAAATAGGCAATTTTGTCGGCTAGCGCCTCATAATCTCTAACCTTACTTTCATCAAAAAGGGTACTTGTCAAGCTTAGTAGGTTTCTTATTTTGCTAGTTGTTAAAAGGAATGCATCAGGGTTTCTAAAATCTCTAGTGTTTCGATTCAATGATTTGATAACATTTTCTGCCTTATCTACATAATTGTCATCTGTTAAAGTAGCCATGTATTAATCCTTTCTAATCTCATAAATATAAAGAAGTAAAGCTAATTCTGCTTCATTGCGTTCCATTTCGCTACCTGTGTACCAAGTAAAGAACAGGTCCTTAAATTCTTTAAATTCAGTCTTACTTTCTCTTGGTGTTAAATCTTCCAAACGCGTTAAGTAATAGGCTAAGCGAGCTACATTCATTCGGTCATAGTTACGAAGAAGTTCTACTAACTTATAAACGAAACTCTTTCCTCGTTCATCTTGAATACTAAAGTAGTGTCTAATCTTTGTCAGTTTCCCTTTGTAGATATGATCAATAAATTGGTCAAACTTAAAGGTATAAGCTTTATCAAACAAGGAAATACTATCCTTGTCATTATCCTTTGCTGCCCCCTCTAACTTGCCTGTTTCTTCAGCCATGATACTAACCGGAGTTTTATTTGGAAAAAGTCCGATACCTGCTGATAAGGTTAATTTACCATTCGTCCACTTGATAAATTGTTGGCGCAAGGTAATCGTAAATGCGATAATATCTTGCCATGAACCCAGAGCAAATACATCATCTCCACCTGCATAGATAATCGATATTTTCTTATCCTTAGCAAATTGATTAATGTAAACCTTAAAGAAGAGACTCATACTTCTTGAGAAGGTTGCAGAACGAGCTAAGGTATTGTATTTTCCACCATCTTGATAAGAAAATCCAGCCATAAAAGCAGCACCTAAGTCATCTACGTCTAATCGGACAACTGCTAGACGTTTGATTCCTTGACCTGTTTGACTATCTTGGGACAGTCGAGCGTACTGATCGATATCAGCATACTTGTAGTCTCCAACAAAGACATGAGTCGCCCTCCCTATATCGGTCGCAAAGCTATTTTTGACATAGATACGATTCCAATCTTCCTTATCCAAGTCAGCATGTGAAATCCCTCTTATAAAGGCTCCCGGTCCAATTGGGAGGCCTTTTTCTTTGGTGACAATATAGTATTGTTCTTGAATTTCTTTAGAGAAGCGATAAAGACCAGCACAAATCTGGCAGACTTCTTGATCATTAAAGGTCGTCATATCTTGTACTGAGTGACAAATCGTACACTCTCTCTGAGCACTTTGACCACCTCGGTTTAAGTCTAAAAGTGTCTGAACATCATAGCGAGAGATTTTCTTCTTAGAAATCATGCTACTAGTCGCTTGGTAAACTTTCCTATATCTTGCCAAGGAGGTCATGATGTCATTAGCAGAAAATGAACTCCAGCCAAAAGCAACATACAAACGTGTCTGGAAGTTCTTTAGCAAAAATTGGTTAAATTCTTCTTCAAAGGCCTCTAACGCTGCCTTTGTTTTTGCTGTATTTGCCAAGATAAAGTAGGCATGGCCACCACCTACATAGAGAAGGTTGGCTCTTGTCAATTCCAATTTTTCTAGTAGGCTGTCAGCGATATGTTCCCCCATAAAATCCAGATAGAGGGAGCGAGCTTTGAGTTGCTTGGCTGCCCCAGCCGTCGCGATATTATAGATGAAATCTTGAATCCCTGATAAGTCAAAGCTAGCTAGTAGAAAAGTTTCCTTATCATAGAAAGATTCTTGCTCATGGAAGAGTTCTTTTTGATAGTCTGAATCATTTTCAGCTGTCATATACTCCTGAATAGCTGATGCAAAACCTGCTGTTAGACGACTATGAGTCGCCAAGGAAATATCCGCCAATTCCTGGATCTTAGTTGAAGTCGGTACATAGGATAGGTGGGCTTCATAGAGATTCAAGAGGGCATCAATCTGATCTGAACCAAAATCCCAGTTCTCAATCTCCTTTTCTATGGTATCCAGTAGGCTGCTATAGTCAGACTGAGAAACTGACTCTTTTGCTTTTTGAGCATAGTTCGGCTCCCTATCAAGCTCTAAGCTTTTGACAGGCAAGAAACGCTGGCTATAGACATCTGAAAAAACATTAAAAACATCAGCTTGGTTCCCCAAGTCATCTCCCTTGTTTGACGCAAGACTTTGACCTGCCTTTAAGCTAGAAGCAATCTTGGAAGCAAGGTCGGTTATATAAACCAGACTATCAGTAGGCAGATTGGCTTCTACTCCTTTTAAGTCGTCATATACAAGGTGTTGAGCGATTGCTTCATTATCTGAAAAATGTCTGAACCACTCAGCTCCAAGGCTAGTAGCATCTTTTATGTCCTTACCGGAGCGCTGAAGTAGTTTGCCAATATCATGTAATAGCGCTCCATAAACTAAATCAATCTTTTCTTTCTTCAAGCTCTATTCCTCCCATTCCTAGGCTGGTTTTCATGCCCAGTCCAGCATACTCTCCAAATTTTAATAACATATTTGCATAAGCCTTGAGGGTACTAGGTCCTGTTATCTTAAAGGTTAACTTGCCCTTAAAGGCAGGGATCTTTTTGCCGTGGACCTTAAAGTAACTCGTCTCCATTCGGTAACTGGTTATCCGACTATGGGACGTAAGATAGTCCAAGGTCTCCTCTTCGATGTCTTCCCGATTCTCAAGCAATCGTCCATACTTCATCATCAGACTTTGAAACATCAAACGCAGGGTAGGAAAGAGCACATACTCGCCCTGGGAACGAAATCCAGTCGGTGTTTGAAATTGAATAGTAAAAAAGGACTGGTCTTGGTTTTGATTAAAGAGGTCAAACAGTTCCTCTGGACTCAAATCTTGCATGGTCATACTTTGAACCGTCAGAGTTGCTAGTCCATGTAGGTCAACTTTTTTCAACTCCAACATTGGAGGTAAGATCTGCTTGATAGCATTCTTTGTCAAAAGATGAACCGTCCAAGTCGTCTGGTCCTTTTGATGGATTACCTTCATCGAGTAGGGATTGGTCTCCTGCTCATGAAGCCAGTCTACATAGTCTGCTTCTAACTGCTCCATCAAAAATCCATGAAATTTGGTTGCCAAATCGATGGGTGACTGGTCAATCCGCTGAAAGGATAAACTAATTCTTTTCATAGGCCTCCTTTATCAATTGTGCTTAGCTCTTAAGCTATCTTTTCTCGTTTTGTTATGTAATAAGGAAATAAGTCCCCTCGCGAGGTGAATAGGGTGTTCTAATCAAAGAACTATTTGAAGAAACTAAAGCTAAAATGTTTCCGTCCCCTCGCGAGGTAGATAAGTTCTTATACTTTATGCAAAAACAGTTTACAAATACCAAATCTTATGATAGTTTCCGTCCTCTACCGAGGCGAAGTGGATGATATGCACAAAGGTCTTGATGTTTCAATTTACGCTAAACCTGAATTGTTTCCGTCCCCTCGCGAGGTAGATAGAGTGTTTTACGATAAGCCAGAGTTCACAATAGAGCCTGAAGGGGTTATTTTTCCGTCCCCTACCGAGGTGAATAGGGTGTTTTACGTAAATATCGTTTCACTTGTAGGTCGCACAACTCGGTTTCCGTCCCCTACCGAGGTGAATTGGGTGGTCTACCAAGAAATTGATACTGCGCAGGAACAAGAAAAATTGTTTCCGGCCCCTCTCAAGGTAGATAGGTATCTATACTGGAAACGTCGTTATTTATCAGTAAAAGAAGCATAAAGTTTCCGGCCCCTCTCGAGGTAGATAGGTAGCTATACAATATTGTCGATCAAAATTTCGATGAAAAGAAATGGTTTCCGTCCCCTCTCGAGGTGAATAGGGTGTCTTACAGAAGGATAATTATGAAGAAATTCATGAGCCAGTTAAGTTTCCGTCCCCTCTCGAGGCAGATAGGTTCTTATACTTATTTTTCAATTAACTTCAGATGAAGAATCTTTAGGTTTCCGTCCCCTCTCGAGGCAGATAGGTTCTTATACTTGATCGGACACATTAATTTGATTGATGGTGAAATTGTTCAGTTTCCGTCCCCTACCGAGGTAAATAAGTTGTTTTAGACTTTGCATGAAAATGGAATTGTAGATTTTTAAATGTTTCCGTCCCCTACCGAGGTGAATAGGGTGTCTTACCCCCATATTTTGTGCTTGAATTTAAAGCAAAACACAAGATACATCCTATTTGGAAACTATCTTTATTATACCATAAATTGTAATCATTTTCATTTCAGAAAAACAAACAATCTTGAACTTTTATTTCTTTATCATCCGTATTCAAACGTAAGGTTTCTTCTCGATTTCCAACATAAACGATGATATTATCTAGTTCGCTCGGGTCGTAAAAATATTCTAATTCACGGATTAAAATCTGATAACTAGTCCTCTCCAAATCAATTTCAAAACAAGAGCGCTGTACTCTAACCCCAAAACCTTCTAGTAACTTGGATAATTGGAGTCTTCTTTTATTACTGACTATGTCATAAATAATTAGACAAAAGAAAGACTTCTTCTTAGCAAACTCCCTTTCCTCTATCGATAAATTATAATACAAGCCCATCATTCTCCTCCTGTAAAAGCTGTTACATAAGCTTGACTCTCTAGACTTTCAAAAGCTCTGATAAGACCCTTAATCTGCTGGTCAGCAGTATAAAAGAAAGAATAACGTTTTTTATCCAATTCGATATACTGGTGGATTTCCAACATTCTCTCCCTCATAGCTCGAAGAAATATTTCTCTTCCCTCATCTATTAACAAGAAAGTACCATCTGCCGACTTCTCAAAATGCTCCAACTTCAAATCCTCTCTTAAAAGCAACTCTAAAACCGTATTATCAACGATAACTGGTCTCCACTCCTCCATCAAATCACTAGCAAGACTATCATGATGACGATGACTTTGATGGAGTACTCCAAATCCAAAACTAAGTCCATTTTTACGTATCAAACCAAGAAAACAAGAATAAAGAATGGAATAACCAAAATTAAGCAAACAGTTACAACAATCCTCAGCAGGTCGCGTTCTGCGACCATGAAAACGGAAAGCTGTCGGAACCAATAAACTCAGATAGTAAAAATAGGACTTAGCAATCCGACCTTCATACCCCATCAATTGATAGAGTGATTCTGCCTTAGATATATTTTCAATCGTTAAGTCGAAACGCTCAAAGTCCTCCGTTGATAAGATTCTATTCTTATTAAAGTTAAAGCTTTTTAGCAGGGAAAGTTGATGCTGAACCTTAGCGCTAACTATTTTTTTAGAAATATCTAAACAAAAGTTCTGGTCCAGGCAGGCTTTAGCCTGTAGGTATTGCTTATCAAAATCCTCTTGCCGGAAAGAATCCAAACAAGCTAAAAATTTTCCCTCTTCTGTAAAATAGTAAACATTGATACTTTCCTTTGCTAGGGCTCTTAATAACTGGGTCGATACTTGAGCCTTGCCAAAGATTAAGACATTGTCTACTAAGTGAATAGAGATTTCACTCTCAATCTCCCTTCGACCATTTTTTATGACAATCTTCTGACTGGATAAGCCTAAAAAGTAATCCGACTTTTGTACAAAAAAATCACTCATCTATCACTTTCCCTCCTAAAATCATAAAGGATACTAGTCTATCACTTTTAAAAAAATTGTCAACTATTTTTTGTATTTTTTAAAAAGAAAAACGAACCAGCTGACTGATCCGTTTTCATACGTTCTACTTCCGATACATTTTAAACTGTAGGAAGAGGTCGCTATATTTGCCTGTCCATTTATGGTCAAATTTCTCATAAACTTCTAGGTGTTTCATGGTTTCAGCATCTGGATAGAAGGCCTTGTCTTCTTTTTTCTCCTCTGGGAGCAATTCCTTAGCTGGTAGGTTTGGTGTTGAATAGCCGACATACTCTGCATTTTTAAGAGCATTTTCGGGTTTCAACATAAAGTTGATAAAGGCATAGGCTGCGTCCTGGTTTTTGACTGTTTTGGGAATGACCATATTGTCAAACCAAAGGTTGCTGGCTTCTGTCGGTACCACATAGCGTAGATTTTCGTTTTTTTCTAGCATTTGGCTGGCTTCACCAGAGAAGGTCACGCCGATAGCAGCGTTATTCTGAATCATGTAGCCCTTCATCTCGTCCGCAACGATAGCCTTGATATTTGGAGTCAATTTGTAGAGTTTGTCTACTGTCTCTTCCAACTGCTGTGGATCCTTTGAGTTGAGGCTGTAACCAAGCGAGTTAAGCCCGAGTCCCAATACCTCACGCGCTCCATCAAAGAGCATGATAGAGTTCTTATACTCTGGCTTCCAGAGGTCGTCCCAATGCTCAGGTGCCTCATCTACCATGGTTTCATTGTAGACAATTCCCAAGGTACCCCAGAAGTAAGGGATAGAGAATTTATTGCCTGGGTCAAAGGATTGGTTGAGGAACTCTGGTCCGATATTTTCAAGACCTTCAAGTTTTGAATAGTCAAGCGATACCAAGAGGTCTTCGTCCTTCATCTTGTTAATCATGTACTCACTAGGGATGGCAATATCGTAGGTCGTTCCACCCTGCTTGATCTTGGTATACATGGCTTCGTTGGAGTCAAAGGTCTCATACTGGACTTGGATTCCTGTTTCTTCTGTGAATTGCTCCAAGAGTTCTGGATCGATATAGTCACCCCAGTTGTAGATAACCAGTTTTTGACTATCTCGGCTATTGATTTTACTATCTAGATGAGTCGCAATTCCCCACAAGACCAGGATAATCGCAGCAATTCCTGCTAAAAATGAATAGAGTTTTTTCATGCTTGCTCCTCCTTCTCACGTGAGATAAAGTAATATCCAACCACTAGGATAATACTAAAGAGAAAAACAAGAGCAGACAGGGCATTGATTTCTAGGGAAATCCCCTTGCGAGCACGAGAATAAATCTCGACTGACAGGGTTGAGAAACCATTTCCCGTTACAAAGAAGGTCACGGCAAAGTCATCTAGCGAATAGGTGAAGGCCATGAAGTAACCTGCAATGATAGACGGAGTCAGGTAAGGAAGCATGATTTCCTTGAACATCTGAAATTGACTAGCTCCCAAGTCGTAAGCCGCATGAATCATGTCGCCGTTCATTTCCTTGAGTCGAGGCAAGACCATCAAGACCACGATAGGAATCGAGAAGGCCACGTGACTAGATAGAACAGTCAAAAAGCCAAGTGAAAACTTGAGTTGAGTAAAGAGAATCAAGAAGCTGGCACCAATCATAACGTCAGGCGCAACCATGAGGATATTATTGAGTGATAGAAAGGCTTCTTGGTATTTCTTACGAGACTGGTAGATGTAAATGGCACCAAAAGTCCCGATGATGGTCGCAATCAAGGCTGATAGAAAAGCCAAGAAAAAGGTCTGAGTCACAATCAACATAAGGCGACTATCACCAAACATGATTTTAAAATGGCTCAAGCTGAATCCTGTAAAGCTGTTCATGTCGTTACCTGAATTAAAGGCGTAGCCAATCAGATAAAAAATAGGCAGGTAGAGGACAAGAAAGACCAGTCCCAGATAAAGGTTGGCAAATTTTTTCATCGTTCTCTCCTTTCCTTAGTCACCCACATGGTGATGAACATGGTCAGGATGAGAATCACACCGATGGTTGAACCCATACCGTAGTTGTCATTGGTCAGGAAGTTTTGCTCAATGGCTGTCCCCAAGGTGATAACGCGGTTCCCACCAATCAAACGGGTCAGCATGAAGAGACTCAAACTTGGGATAAAGACCGACTGAACCCCACTTCGCACTCCATTCATCGATAGAGGGAAGATGACATGACGGAAGGTTTCCCACTTGGTCGCACCGAGGTCATAGCTGGCATTGATGAGATTGTTGTCCATATCATCCAAGACATTAAAGATTGGCAATATCATAAATGGAAGCTCGATGTAGCTTGCGACAAAGATAAAGGAGAAATCGGTAAAGAGCAACTGTTGCGAACCAATTCCGATAAATTCCAAGAATTGGTTAATAGAGCCATTCTGACCAAAAATCCCGATAAAGGCATAGGCCTTGAGGAGCAGGTTAATCCATGTCGGCAAGATAATCAGCATAAGCCAGAGTTGACGGTGCTTGAGACGAGTCAAAAAGAGGGCTGTCGGATAGCTGATGAGGAGGGTTACCAAGGTCACAATTCCTGCATAAAGCACTGAGTTGAAACTCATCTTTAGATAGGTCAAGTTTTGTGACGCAAAGTAGGATTTATAATTTTCTAAACTGAATTGGCCTTCAATGTTGAAAAAGGATTGTCCGAAAATCAAGACCAAGGGTGCGAGAACAAAGAGGGCAATCCAGAGCATGTAGGGCACTACAAAGAGTTTAGAGCTTGTTTTCTTCATCTCTTTCCTCCTCGATTGCATTGATCAGACCTGCTTCTTGCTCTTCGATTTCTACGTACTCTTCGATACGAGCATCGAACTCTTCTTCGGTTTCGTTGAGGCGCATGATGTGGATGTCTTCTGGTTCAAAGTCCAGACCGATTTCCTCACCCACGATAGCCTTACGAGTTGAGTGGATCATCCATTCATTTCCAAGCTCGTCATAGGCGATAATTTCGTAGTGAACCCCACGGAAGAGCTGGGTATCCACCTTAACTTGGAGCTTGCCTTCTTCAGGAAGGGTAATACGCAAGTCCTCTGGACGAATCACGACCTCAACAGGTTCATTTGGCTTCATCCCACCATCGACCGCTTCGAAGCGTTTGCCGTTAAACTCAACCAAGTAGTCCTCAATCATGGTACCTGACAAGATATTTGACTCACCGATAAAGGTCGCAACAAAATGGTTAATCGGCTCATCGTAGATATCCACAGGTGTTCCAGACTGGACAATCTCGCCATCATTCATAACGAAAATCCAGTCACTCATGGCCAGCGCTTCTTCCTGATCGTGAGTGACAAAGACAAAGGTAATGCCCAATCGTTGTTGTAGTTCACGCAGTTCATACTGCATATCTGTTCTTAATTTCAAGTCCAGCGCTGATAAAGGCTCGTCCAACAAAACCACACGGGGTTGGTTGATGATGGCACGAGCAATAGCCACACGCTGGCGTTGTCCTCCAGAGAGTTTTCGGATGGAACGCTTCTCATAACCTTCCAACTGAACCATCTTGAGAACTTCTGCTACACGCTGCTCGATTTCTTTCTTATCAATTTTACGCAAGCGAAGTGGAAAGGCAACATTTTCAAACACATTCATATGTGGAAACAAGGCATAGGATTGGAAGACTGTATGGACGTCTCGCTTGTTGGTTGGAATGTCATTGATACGGACACCGTCCAGCAAAATATCTCCTGTCGTCGCATCCAGTAAACCTGCAATGATGTTAAGGATAGTTGATTTCCCTGAACCAGATGCGCCTAGAAGAGTGTAGAATTTCCCTTCTTCCAACTCAAAGTTGATGTCTTTGAGAACCTTGGTGTTGCTGTCTTCAAAAACTTTAGAGACGTTTTTGAATTCAATAATTGGTTTTTTCAATTGTCATTTATTCCTTCTTTTTCATAGATTAACAGATCAGGGCTCTGTCAGACCGCTACTACCTCGTGTAGGAGATTGAACTGCCTACATTCTTCTGCACTGACGATAGGCTTTCACCCCCTTTCCATGACATAGCAGCAGCTTTTAAACTACAGCTTCCTACTTGCTTTCACCTAAAATACGGACCTCTCTCTCAAGAGTAACGCCAGAGTGTTCCTTGACTTTTTCAATCACAGACTCAATCAAGTCTTCGTAGTCTTTGGCCGTTCCATCTGCGACATTGATCATAAATCCTGCGTGCTTTTCAGACACTTCAACACCACCGATACGATAGCCTTTCAAGCCAGCTTCTGAAATTAATTGACCTGCAAAATGCCCTACTGGACGCTTAAAGACCGAACCACAAGATGGATATTCTAAAGGTTGCTTGAGTTCACGTAGATGCGTCAAGCGGTCCATTTCTTGCTTGATAACCTGATGGCTTCCTGGAGCAAGGGCAAATTTAGCTGACAAGACAACTGCACCAGACTCCTGAATAGCTGAGTGGCGGTAACCAAAAGCCAAATCTTTGGCAGACAGGGTTTCGATTTCTCCGTCCTTAGTCAAGACCTTACAAGACTGCAAGATGTGGGCAATCTCGCCACCATAGGCACCCGCATTCATAAAGACAGCACCACCGATGCTCCCTGGAATACCACAAGCAAACTCAAAACCAGTCAAACTATGACGAAGGGCAATGCGAGTTGTTTCAATCAAGTTGGCACCAGCTTCTGCTTCAATGGTATAGCCATCAACTGAAACATTATTGAGCTTGTCACACAAGATGACAAATCCACGAATCCCACCGTCACGAACGATAATGTTGCTGGCATTTCCAAGAACCATCCAAGGGATATTTTCTTGATTGGCAAATCTGACAACACGAGCCAACTCAAAACGATTTCGTGGAAAGACCAGATAATCAGCCTCTCCACCTACTTTTGTATAACTATAGCTATGCAAGGGTTCCTTAAAACGGATATCAATCCCTTCTAAGATTTCAAGCATTTTTTCTCTTACTGTCATGTTACTCTTCCTTTTTCAAAATTCATTCCATTATACCATTTTTAGAGACATTTGACGACCATAAAAAGACCTTGGTTTTTGCACAGAAAAAGAGGTTTCCCTCTTTTTCTTATGATTTCTTGCAAAAGATTGCCTTGGTTACATAGGTAACCAGAACGAGTTCCAGTGCTAGGACAACTTCCACCAAGACTGGATTGGTCAACCAGCCAACTTGGGCTAAAGATGGAGCTAAGTCAAAGAAGGCATGTAGACCATAGGCTGCTAGGAGATAAATCCATTTCTTCTGGCGAACAGCTTGGTAAACCCAAACAGTCAAGAGTAATTGGAAACCTAGCGCCAAGATTCTCTCAAAACCAAGCAAATAAATCTGCCATACAGATAGCGACTGAATAGTTTTCAACATATTTTCAGACAGCAATTGCATGACCTGTGGATTCTGAGTTTGAACTGCCGAAAGCACGATGTAAAGATTGAAGAGACTGGTAAGACCTAAGAAAATCAATTCCAAGCCACCATGACCTAACCCATAAGCCAAGGCATCTGCCTTTTCCAAACTTCTCTTTTTCTCCAACCATTTGAAGAAAATAAGGCGAGCTGTTTCCTCAAAAAATGCTGCCATGGCTAGTCCATAGAGGATATAGACAAGCGGATGGTCTTGCAAGAGGGCAATGCTACCGTCTTTTTGAGGATGTAAAACCAAGATATGCACCAGTTTTTCCAAAATCTGTGAAGAAACAAAGAAAGCGACAGTCCCCAAGCCCAAGACAGCTAGATTGATCTGATATTTCTTTTTGGCATACCAAATGCTTCCTAGCAAGAGAGCCAGCAACAGCACCATGGTAATGATAATATGAGTGGTCATTTTCGTCTCCTATTCTGCCTTTTCAATATCTTTTCTCATCTCTTCAACATTGAACTTAGCAAACAAGTATTGACGATCTTGGACTGGGAAACGTTGGTCCAACTGGTCAACTGCTCCTACCTCGATAATGCCTTCCTTGATGATAAAGTCCATGACATGTCCACCGAAGGTCAAATCATCTGAGATGAAGTGCAGATGGTAGCCTGCCACACTAACCCCATGGAAAATCTCTGGGGTCCAGAAACCAACGATGGTCCCCGCCACATTTTCACGACTATATTCTGGTTGGCGAGTTGCGACCTCAGCAAACTTGGTATCTGGTGTAGACTTGGGAATCATGCGCACATGCATATGCGAAAATTCTCCACGAATCTTGATAGAGCGAAAAAGATTTTCCCCGTCATAATAAGACTCGATTCGTTCTTCCAATTCCTTATCTGTCATCTCAAAGCGCTGGCGGAAAATGACCTCTGCCTGATGCGGTACCACTGCTGCGTAAGGAATAAGCGCATCTGGTGACACTTCCACAATTTCTGGCTGGTCTCCTGACCCTTTAGCCTGATAGGCCCTGCCATCCAAGACAATCAACTCCCCATCAATGGAATCCAAGGTTCCCAAACCAAGGTCACCATGCTCTAGCAATTCTCCTACTGTCATGGTCCCACCATAAAGGCCAGCCATCAAAGCTCCAAGGGTATTGTATTGAAATAATTTCACTGGTTCCTGCACGTTCTTATCCATTCTCTTTCTTGTCTGTTATTCTATAAATGTTACTCCTAAGTATACCACATTTGCCCCTAGATGTGAACGAGAGAAACACTCTAGACATTGCCAAGAAGGAAAAAAAAGGGTACAATGTAACAAAATCAAGGGAGGTCTGGAATGAAGAAACAAAGCAAGTACCAAGAGGTCGTTTCCTATCTGAAAAAAGGTATCGAGTCTGGACGCTTTCCGACGGGTAGCCGCCTGCCTTCTATCCGTCAACTGAGCCTTGACTTTCACTGTAGCAAGGATACTGTCCAACGAGCCCTGCTGGAATTACGGTACGAACAATACCTCTATGCCAAGCCCCAGAGTGGTTACTATGTCCTAGAACAAGGGCAACACCAGGATCTAGAAATCGAAGTCACTGATGAACATGCCAGTGCCTATGACGATTTCCGACTCTGTATCAATGAAACCTTGATTGGCCGAGAAAACTACCTCTTCAACTACTATGACAATCAAGAAGGTTTAGAAGACTTAAGACAATCCATTCATAAACTGCTCTTTGACCAAGCCCTCTACTGCAAGGCTGATCAACTTGTACTGACTTCTGGAACCCAACAAGCCCTTTTTATCCTTTCTCAAATATCCTTTCCTAGCCAAGCCAAGGAAATCTTGGTGGAACAGCCGACCTACCATCGGATGAATCGCCTCTTGATTGCTCAAGGATTAGACTATCAAACGATTGAACGAGGCATTGATGGGATTGACTTGGAGGAGCTGGAAGGTCACTTCAAAACAGGAAAAATTAAGTTTTTCTATACCATTCCTCGCTTTCACTATCCTCTGGGGCATTCCTATTCTGAGCAGGACAAACGGGCTATTCTTGACTTAGCTACCAAATATGGAGTCTATATCGTAGAGGACGACTATCTGGGGGATTTGGACTCCAAGAAGGGCCAGACTTTCCACTATCTAGATACAGAGGAGCGGATCATTTACATCAAGTCCTTCTCAACCAGCCTCTTTCCAGCCCTGCGGATTACGGCACTCATCCTTCCAAATGCTATCAAGGCAGCCTTTGTGGCCTACAAAAATATCCTAGACTACGACAGCAACCTCATCATGCAAAAGGCCCTGTCACTCTATATTGACAGTCAACTGTTTGAGAAAAATCGTCTAGCTCGCTTGTCCAATCAGGAAACTTACCAAAAACAACTCGAGAAAAGTTTAATCACAACTCCTTGTCCCCTCCCTCACTTTCCCCTACACGATGGTTTATTACTAGACCTGAGACAGTATCCTAAAATTGCTAGTCTCAAACACAGTCAGCTGAAATTGGACTTCTTTGAGGAGGCTTACTTGGATGCCTGCCCTTATCAATTTGCCAAGGTGTCCTTAGAGAACCTTGAAAATGTTTTAAACTATTTAAAAGCAGAATTGGATTGACTTCCAACTCTGCTTTTTTCTTATACTCTTCGAAAATCTCTTCAAACCACGTCAGCGTCGCCTTACCGTAGATATATGCAACTGACTTCGTCAGTCTTATCTACAACCTCAAAGCAGTGCTTTGAGCAGCTTGCGGCTAGCTTCCTAGTTTGCTCTTTGATTTTCATTGAGTATTATTCTTCAACTTCTGTTAAGGTTGCCGCTTTTTCAAGATAGCTTTGGTAGGTACCGTCATCCTTGAGTTTTTGGATGACCTTGTCCACCACTTCTTTCAAATCTGCACTATTTTTTCTAAGGGCAACTGCATTAGCTTCGCCATCCTTCATTTTCAAGCTGACAGTTGCGACAGCTAGGTCTGCATTTTTAGCAGCATAGCTAAGCGCAACAGGCTCATCCATGTGAACAGCATCAACTTTTCCAGCCTGCAATTCATTAACTGCTTCACCCATATTGGTTAGGGAAGTTAATTGAGCTTTTGGCAATTGTTCCTTGACCATAGATTCTGGAACAGTCCCTTTTTGGGCTGCAATATTAGCACTTTCAAGGCTAGTTAAATCCTTGTATTTTTCTACATCAGCCTTACGAACCAAGAAACTAATCTTGTTTTCATAGTAAGGGATTGAAAAATCAAAGACTTCTTTTCTCTCATCAGTAGCGCTAATTCCTGCGACAGCTAGGTCAGCCTTACCAGTTTGAAGACTAGTCAAGACATTATCAAAACTCATGCTTGAAATTTCCAACTTCACCCCAAGTTCATCAGCGATAGCTTGGGCCATATCAATATCCGCACCGACTACCTGGTTTTTTCCGTCAACTAAGGATTGGAATTCAAAAGGTGCATAGTCAGGACTGGTCGCCACAACTAATTTCCCCTTTTGCTTAATGGCCTCAACAGCTGACTGAGACTCATTAGAACCCGACTGGCAAGCCACTAAGAAGAAACTTGCAAGAAAACTACATAAAACAAATATCCATTTTTTTGATTTCATAAATAAACAACCTCTCTGTTAATTTTGTATAATTATAACTCTATCCAAGGTGCTTGTCAAGTGTTTTTTTTGAATTTTTATCTTAAAAATATTTTTTTCATTCAAAAAAGGAGCTATCAGTTGATTTTAAGCTCCTTTTTATACAGAATGAATCTATTTTATAGTTCCACAATCTTACCTGTTTCAAAGTAAACAACCCATTCACAGATATTCTTAGCATAATCTCCAATACGTTCTAAGAAGGCAATTACTTGAAAGTAATCACGACCTGTAACAATGGCATCTGGATTTTTCTTGATTTCTTCTGTAGCCAAGTCACGAATGCTATCAAAGTATTGGTTGATTTTTTCGTCCATGGCTGCTACTTCATAGGCCTGGTCTACTGAACCATTCAGATAGAGCTCAAGGGCTGCTTCGACGAAATTCTTGACATCGCGACCCATCCTCTTGATTTCTTCTTCAACAGCTGGGATGCGTTGTTCGCCCTTCATACGAATTGCCGCTTTAGCAATAGAAACAGCATGGTCACCCATACGTTCCAAGTCAGACACAGCCTTCAAGACTGTCAAAACAGTACGCAAGTCCTGAGAAACGGGTTGTTGAAGAGCAATCATTTCAAATGATTTCTTCTCCAATTTTACTTCGTATTCGTTTACTTCTGCATCATCTTCGATGACTTCCTTGGCCAAATCACGGTCATGCGTAACAAAGGCACGTACTGTACGATTGATTTGGGATAGCACTTCCTGTCCCATAGCATAGAACTGGTTGTGCAATTTCTCTAAATCTTCCTCAAATTGAGAACGTAACATCTTTTATCTCCTTATCCAAATTTTCCTGAAATATAATCTTCTGTTTCCTTGTGTTGTGGGTTTAGGAACATCTTCTTGGTATCATTAAACTCAATCAAATCTCCATCTAGGAAAAATCCTGTCTTATCAGAGATACGAGAGGCTTGTTGCATGGAACGCGTTACCAAGAGCATGGTGTATTTATCTTTTAAACCATACAAGGTTTCCTCAATCTTACCAGCCGAAATAGGGTCCAAGGCTGAAGTCGGTTCATCCAAAAGAATGATTTTAGGACTGGTTGCCAAGACACGAGCAACACAGACACGTTGTTGTTGTCCGCCTGAAAGGCCAATTGCTGAATCATGTAGGCGGTCCTTAACCTCATCCCAGATAGAAGCTCGTTGCAAGGCTTTTTCTACTGCTTCATCAAGGACTTGTTTATCCTTGACTCCATTGATACGTAGTCCGTAAACAACATTTTCGTAGATAGACATAGGGAAGGGATTGGGTTGTTGGAAAACCATACCGATTTCCTTACGTAATTCAACTGTATCTGTACGTGGGCTGTAAATGTTGTGGCCGTTGTAAACCACCGAACCAGTTGTAGTCACCTCTGGATTGAGGTCCCCCATACGATTGATAGCCTTAAGAAGGGTTGACTTTCCTGATCCAGATGGACCAATCAAGGCTGTAATTTCCTTAGGTTGGAAAGATAGGGAAACACTATTCAAGGCCTTCTTTTGATTNTAGTAAACAGACAGGTCTGACACCTGTAAAATCGCTTCTGTCATACTGTTTCCTTTCTATCCAAAGTGTCCTGTTACATAGTCATTGGTTGACTGTAGTTTGGCATTTTGGAAAATATTAGAGGTCTTATCGTACTCGATCAAGTCACCCAAGTAGAAAAATCCTGTGTAATCACTAGCACGCGCAGCTTGCTGCATACTGTGGGTCACGATGATGATAGTAAAGTCCTTTTTCAATTCCAACATGGTTTCTTCCAGCTGGGCTGTTGCAATGGGATCCAAGGCTGACGCAGGCTCATCCATCAAGAGGATATCTGGTTTAACAGAGATAGCACGCGCGATACAAAGACGTTGTTGCTGACCACCTGATAGGGTTAAGGCTGACTTGTGCAAATCGTCTT
Organism: Streptococcus mitis; assembly: GCF_003944325.1. Classification (GTDB taxonomy): domain Bacteria; phylum Bacillota; class Bacilli; order Lactobacillales; family Streptococcaceae; genus Streptococcus; species Streptococcus mitis_CW. The sequence continues at coordinate 48,385 of NZ_RJPX01000009.1, forward strand.
TAACCTGATTCCAAAGGGCCGCCTGACGAAGAGAGGTTTCCACAATTTCATCCAAGACTTGCTTGTCCTTAACTCCTGCACGTTCATGGGCAAAAGTGATGTTGCGATAAATAGACTTAGCAAAGGGATTTGGTCGTTGGAAGACCATTCCGATGTGCTTACGCATCTCATAGACATTGATTTCTGGACGGTTGACGTCAATCCCTTGATAAAGAATTTGACCTGTAACCTTTGCAATATCAATGGTATCATTCATACGGTTGAGACTACGGAGGTAGGTTGATTTCCCTGAACCAGAAGGGCCAATTAAGGCTGTAATTTTATTTTTTTCAAATTGCATATCGATGCCCTTGATGGATTCATTTTTACCGTAGTAAACATGTAAATCCTTGGTAGAGAGGGCCACTTTCTCTTCAGGAAAGGTGATGATATGCTTTTCATCCCAATTATATTTTGACATGGCTTCTCCTTTAGGCAGCGGTTAATTTCTTATGTAGGTAGCTTCCGAGTTTACGGGCTCCAAAGTTAAAGATAAGGATAAAGATGAGGAGCACGGCTGCAGAACCTGCTGATACGATTGTACCATCAGGAATAGTTCCTTCGCTATTGACTTTCCAGATGTGGACAGCCAAGGTTTCTGCTTGACGGAAGATAGAGATTGGGCTGGTTACACTGAGAATATTCCAGTTAGACCAGTCAAGAGCTGGAGCGGATTGTCCTGCTGTGTAAATCAAAGCAGCCGCCTCACCAAAGATACGACCAGAGGCCAAGACAACCCCAGTCACAATACCTGGAAGGGCTTCTGGAATGACCACATGGACCACAGTCTCCCAACGAGAAATCCCTAGAGCCAATCCAGCTTCACGCTGCGTATGGTGAACGTGTTTCAAGCTATCCTCAACATTTCGAGTCATCTGAGGTAAGTTAAAGACTGTCAAGGCCAAGGCACCTGAAATGATTGAAAATCCATACTCAAACTGAACTACAAAGATCAAGTAACCAAAGAGACCCACAACCACTGATGGCAGTGAAGACAAGATTTCAATACAGGTTCTGACAAAGTTGGTCACAGGACCTTTTTTGGCGTATTCAGCTAGGAAAATCCCAGCCCCCATAGATAAAGGCACAGAGATAATCAAGGTAATAACCAAGAGGAAGAAGGAATTATAGAGCTGAATTCCAATCCCACCACCTGCTTGGTAAGAAGATGATTTGCCAGTCAAGAAAGACCAAGAGATGTGGGGCAAACCACGAACCAAGATATAAAGAATCAAGGATGCCAAGATGGCAACGATAATTCCTGCAATCGAGTAGAGGACAGCTGTTGCAATTTTATCTAATTTCTTAGCGTGCATAGTTTTTCTTTCCTCTTTCTTTCGTAATCAATTTAATCACACTGTTGAAGGCCAAACTCATCAAGAGCAAGACTAAGGCCAGTGACCAAAGAACGTTATTATCAACTGTTCCCATAACGGTATTTCCGATACCCATGGTCAAAACAGAGGTCAAGGTCGCAGCAGGTGTTGTCAATGAAGTTGGGACAACGGCTGAGTTTCCGACCACCATCTGAATGGCCAAGGCCTCACCAAAGGCACGAGCCATCCCAAAGACCACTGCAGTGAAAATACCTGAACGCGCCGCCTTCAAGGTCACGCGCCAGATGGTTTGCCAACGAGTGGCTCCCATAGCCAAACTAGCTTCACGGTAGTGACGAGGCACCGCACGCAAGCTATCCGTTGTCATAAAGGTTACCGTCGGTAAAATCATGACAAAGAGAACGAAAATCCCTGACAAAATCCCAAAACCAGTTCCACCAAAGACACTGCGGACAAAAGGAACTACGACCTGCAAACCGATAAATCCATACACGACTGAAGGAATCCCGACCAGCAATTCAATGGCTGGTTGCAAGATTCTAGCACCTTTTGGTGAGACCTCCGTCATAAAGACTGCCGCACCAATGGCAAAAGGAGTGGCGATAAGGGCTGATAGGATTGTGACAATAAAGGAACCCAAAATCATAGGAAGGGCACCAAATTGTTTACCTGAAGGATTCCAAGTTTGTCCAAAGAGGAAATCAAAGATATTAACTCCATTGACAAAGAAGGTCGACAAACCTTTTTGGGCTACAAAAATCAAAATCATGGCCACAATGATAACAATCAAAGACAGACAGGCAAAGGTCAAGCCTTTTCCTAGTTTCTCTAGACGAGAGTTCTTTGAGGGAGAAAGTAATTTTTTAGCTAATTCTTCTTGATTCATTAGTGACTCCCTTCTAGTGCTGTCACCGTTCCTACAGCATCTTTTTCAACCTTCATTTCCTTGACAGAAATATAGCCCATTCCCTTAACGATTCCGCTTTGCGCTTCATCTGATAGGACAAAGTTGAGAAATTCTGCCACCAATTCATTAGGCTGACCTAGTGTGTACATGTGTTCGTAAGACCACAAAGGCCAGTTATTGGTTGTAACATTTTCTGCAGTCGGCTCATAGCCGTTCAATTTCATGCGTTTAACTGAGTCATCCACATAGGCAAAGGCTAGGTAAGAAATGGCTCCTGGGGTCTGGGAAACAATGTTTTTGACCATCCCATTTGAATCCTGTTCTTGACTCTGCATGGCAGATTGGCCATCCATGACAACACTATCAAAGGTTGCACGCGAACCTGAACTTGCCGCACGATTGATAATAGAAATGGCTAGGTCTTTCCCACCGACCTCTTTCCAGTTGGTTACTTGACCTGTGAAGATGCTACGGAGTTGTTCAGTTGTTAGATTTTCAACATCAACTTCCTTATTTACAATGACTGCCAAGCCCGCTACGGCTACCTTATGGTCCACTAGGGCTGAGGCGTTGATACCGTCTTTTTCCTCGGCAAATACGTCTGAATTTCCTACATCAACAGCTCCAGATTGAACCTGAGACAAACCTGTACCAGATCCTCCACCTTGGACGTTGACTGTTTTCCCAACGTGCAGAGAGCCGAATTCATCTGCTGCTGCTTCGACCAAGGGCTGAAGAGCTGTTGAGCCAACAGCTGTCATGGATTCTCCACGATCAATCCAGCTAGCACATCCCGCCAAAGAACCTGCTAGCAAAAGAGCTGCAAGGGATAGAGCGAGTTTTTTCCTTTTTTTCACTGTTTTTTCTCCTTGAAAATAATGGTGAATGCTGTGAATTTTTTCAACTATTTATTGATGTTTTCCTTTTGAAAATGGGGAGCCAACTGAAGTTGCTAGCCTGGTTTAACTAGAAATTTGCTTAGTTACTATCTCCACCAATTTTGACTGAAAATGAAAGACAATTTGAAAAAAATCCATACTTCCACTATAACATAGACAAGCTACTTTGACTAGCATTTTCACTTGAATCTGAGGCCTTTTGGAAAATAATTTTTCAAAACATTTCCAGTCACCTTAGCAAAGCCTAAACCATTTCCTTGAACCAAAACTTGGTACCAACCATTTGGCAGACTTTCCGCCAGCTGAACAGTTTCTCCAGCGACATACTTTACAAACGCTTCTTGGTCAATTTCAAGCGACTGCTTGACCTGACTCGGTTTCAAGGCTAGACCAAGAGCAAAACTAGGCTCAAAGCGTTTCTTCTTAAAGGTCCCTAGATGCAGGCCATTGCGAGCAATCTTGAGTTTCCCTAAATCTGGCAAGAGTTCTGGTAAGAGATAGAGTTGGTCACCAAAAGTCTGCAAGATCCCCCTTAGATTGATCTTCAAGTGGTTTTGAGCAAATTCCTGCCACAAGGCAACTTGTTCACGGCTGAGATTGCTCTTACTTGCCTTACATTTTGGTGCTAGATTTTCACCTTTAAATTGTAAATGAGCTACAAACTGACCCTCTCCCTTAAAATGATGAGGATACATCCGAGCCGTTTCTGGCAGGTCAATTCCAGCTACCATTCCATTGATATGCTCAACTGGCAACAAATCAAAATCATACTCTTTCAGTAGCCAATTGACAATCTCTTCGTTTTCCTCGGGTGCCCAGGTACAAGTCGAATAAACCAGACGACCACCTTGAGCTAACATGGTCACCGCATCCTCTAGAATTTCTCTTTGCAAGCTAGCACATTGACTTGGATAATCTAAGCTCCAATAGTCCATAGCATCTGGTTGCTTACGAAACATCCCTTCCCCAGAGCAAGGAGCATCAAGGACAATCAGGTCAAAATAGCCTTTAAAAACCTTGGCCAAGCGGTCAGCAGATTCATTGGTCACCACGACATTTGTCGCTCCAAAGCGCTCCATGTTTTCAACTAAAATCTTAGCCCGTTTGCTTGAAATTTCATTGGAGACGAGAAGCCCTTCCCCTGCTAGATAGGCTGCTAACTGAGTTGATTTACCACCTGGAGCAGCGGCCAAATCCAAAACCTTCATTCCAGGATTGGGTTGGGCTACCTGAGCCACCATCTGGGCAGCAGGTTCTTGCGAATAGACCAAACCTGTAGCATGTTCAGGCGATTTCCCTGAAACCTTCCCATAGTGTCCCCAAGGAGTTTGAGGAATGGCATTAGGAAAGGAAACTTGCTCTTCTTTTAAAGGATTGACCCGAAAGGCCGAAACCGCTTCCTCCTCAAAAGAGGCAAGAAAATCTCTTGCCTCATCTCCTAATATCTCTTCATATTTTTCAACAAATCCTTCTGGAAATTGCATTTAAGTTCTTTTCCTTTCGTAAATATAGGACTGAATTTCCTCCTGCATCTCAAGAGGTAGCATCATGACTGGCTGTCTGGTTTGAAAATTAGGAGTTTCACCAGAAAGAGTCACAACCCGATAGCCCAGACTTTCCCCTAAAATACTAGCCGCAGCATAATCCCATGGTTGCAGATAGGTGACATAGGTCAACAAACGCCCTGACAAAATCTTGGCAAAACTAATGGCCGCACTCCCATAGACACGAACACCAAGAACCGCTCGGCTCAAATCAGCCAGCCCCCATTCATTGGTTTCCAGCATACCACTATTTCCTGCAATGAGAAAATCTCCAAGTGGTTTTGCTTTAAAGGGAGCTAGTGGCTTATCATTTAGACAAACTGGAAAGACTCCACCACCGTGATAACAATCCCCTTTGACCACATCATAAATCAGACCAAACTGTCCCTGACCATTTTCAAAATAAGCCATCATGACAGCAAAATCTTCCTGCTGTGCTACAAAGTTATTGGTACCATCAATGGGATCAATGACCCAAACCTTGCCCTCTTGAACCGAAGCTCGCAGACAACCCTCTTCAGCGCAAATCTTATCCTCAGGATAACGGGATAAAATCTCACTAACCAAGAACTCCTGAACTTCCTTGTCTAGTCTGGTCACTAAGTCTGTCGGAGAGGACTTGGTCTCAACCTGCAAGTCTTCCTGCATATGGTCAAGGATGTACTGGCCTGCTTTTTTCACAAGCTCTTTGGCAAATTCAAACTTACTTTCCAAGAGAAATCTTTCCTTCCCCTTTTTCCTTGGCGACCTGAACCGCTCGGTAAAGCGAATAGCCACTAACCGTTTCAAATTCTCGTCCCAAACGTTTCTCTTCGCTCTTGCTTGGCACAACCAATTTGAATCCCTTATAGGAATCCAGTAGCTTTTTAGCCTCTACCTTGTCTTCATAGGCAGCTTCAACACCATTAAAAAAAGAAAGCACTGAAGCAAGTTCTTCAGTGCTCCACGACAAATCTAGTGGGTAACTATACTGTTTGTTCATTAACTAATACCAGCTCTCATTCTTGCTTCTTTTAGTTCTTGCTTACGGTAACTACGAGGGAGAAAAGCACGAATCTCATCTTCATTAAAACCGATCTGCATGCGTTTGGCATCAATAATAATGGGACGACGCAAAAGACTAGGGTACTGCTCAATTAAATGAAGCAATTCCGATACCGAAATACTCTCTACATCAATATTCAATTTTTGAAAAATTTTTGAACGAGTTGAAATGATGTCATCAGTACCATTTTCGGTCAAGGAAAGGATGTGTTGCAATTCTTTTCTTGTTAAAGGGCTGGTCATGATATTGTGTTCCACAAAGGGAACCTTATGTTTTTCTAACCAGGCCTTAGCCTTACGACATGATGTACAGCTCGGTGATAGAAATAGTGTAATCATGCTTTTCTCTTCTTATCTATACTTTGCTACTTCTATTATACAAAAAAATAAAGCGCTTGACTAGGGATTTTTAGAAAAAAAGCCTATTTTTTCAAGAAAAATAGACTGCTTGCGAACGATTGACACAATTGGATTTGGTTAATTCACTCTTAACGATGGTTTCAAATGATATACAATTTTATATATACAAATTAAAAACATCTTTCCTTTCACTTCCTACGACTTTTCAGATACAGATAGCCGAAGAAGCTTTCATAGAGGGCGAAAAAGAGGAGGAAGGCATGGAGGAAGAAGGTCTCTGGTAAAATCAGAATAACTGGATCCTTGGCTGGATCAAAGAGCCAAGTATCATCTCCCACAAAGAGAATTTGATGGAAAAGAGTAAAGAATTGGTCAAAACCAATCAAAACTCCCCCAAGCCCAATCAGCAAAGGCAAGACTATTAGAGTCAAAAGCCCCTTACTGAATAGAGATAAAAAGCCCTTTTTCACAATCCCTTTGACAAAGAAATAGAAACTCGGCAGTGTCACTAGGGCAACCAGCTGTACCAAGTGAAAGAGATTCTTCACCACTGCAAAGTGGTGCAAACCAGCTGCTGACGAACGAAAATCTGGCATATCTAGAACCTGACTAAAAGGATTGGTCAGGTAATTCATCAAGATATGAAAGTTGTACTGAATAGTTTCTGGTTTTAAATAGACCCGATTCGTTAAGTTCAGCCACTGAATTTCCAGCGGATAAACAATCCAAGCCAGATAGATGGTCAGAAGGATTGAGAGGGAGAGGAAAAAGAGCATAGAGCCCCAAAAGGTCAATTTAGTTTTCATCAAAATTCCACTCCGAAAGGCTAGAAACCACATGTGTCGGTGCGATTGGCAGGTCTGCTACTTCTTCCGCCTTGGTAAAACCTGTCGTCACTAAGAGCGTTGGAATGCCATTGTCAATCCCTGCTCGGATATCTGTTAAGTAGTTATCCCCAACCATAATCAACTCTTCACGTTGCAAACCTAAGTGCTCAACCGCCTTGTTCATAATGATGGCATTTGGTTTTCCAATATAAACAGGCTTCACTCTCGTTGCCACTTCAAGCAGTGTAATCAGTGAACCAGCACCCGGTAAAAGACCGCGTTCTGTCGGGATGTTAAGGTCAGGGTTGGTTCCGATAAAATGGGCACCCTTTTGGATAGCCAGAGTTGCTGTAGCAAATTTTTCATAGTCGACTTGCCAGTCCAAACCTACTACCACATAGGCAGGATTTTCCTTGTCTTCCACATAACCAGCCGACTTGATGGCTTCCTTGAGCCCTGCTTCACCAATGACATAGACCGTCTTTTCCAGTCCTAAGTCATTCATATAGTCGATCGTTGCCAAAGTCGCTGTGTAGACAGTAGATGAGGGCGTATCGATATTAAAATTCTGAGCCAACATCTCCTGAACACTCTCTGGAGTGCGGGTTGTATTGTTGGTCACAAAGAGATAGGGGATATCCCGCTTTTGCAATTCATGGACAAAAGCCTCCCCTGCTGGAATTCTGTCTTTCCCCTTATAAATGGTTCCGTCTAAATCAATTAAATAGCCTTTGTATTTCATATATTTTACCCTAATCCTTTTTTATTTCTTGCCAAGTGATAATAGCTTGGGCATTGGTAGCCCCGTCGCTTGTAATCTCATGCTTGCTTTCCAGTCCAGTCCGTTCAACAGCCGATGTAATCACCCCACCTGGTCGAACTTCCTTGACATACTTGAGGTTGATTTTCTTGGGAATATACTGGGTCAAAAAATCTGCTCCCATGACCTCAAAAATCCAGTCCAAGTATTTACTGTTATTGACATGGCCATTCATATCCAAATCGTAAAAACGAACATGGTAATCCTTGCTGATTGGCTCTTCCAAGGACTCATACTTTGGCCCACGGATAAGTTTTTTATCAAACTCAGACTGGTACGGAGCCACAATCTCAGGCTCGACAGCATGGACTTTTCGACTGTCTCGCTCCATAAGAACAAAGGTCGCCATCATGTGGATGAGCTCCTGCCCCGTTTCATCATAAATAGTAAAGCGACGGTAGCAAAAGAGGCGATTGTAGCTCAAAGCTTCCGTTTCGATAGTGATTTCTTCTGCAAAACGAGGCAAACGAGCCACCTCAATATCGTATTCTGTGATAATCCAGACTAGATTATAGTCCTCCAAAATGGTTTTATCACTAACTCCCAGTTCAATCGACTGCATCCCTGAAACTTGCAAGGACAGCAAAATCACATCTGGAAGTTTGATATGACCGTTCATATCAGCCATATCAAAAGGAATTTTCATTTTCATTTGATAAGTTAAGCCCATGATCCTACTCCAAAATAAATCGTTCTGCTACAGTATCTCCCAAAAAGAGACCTCTCTTTGTCATACGCACGCGATCACCGTCTATTTGCATGAGACCTTGTTGAACCAAGTCTCTGACAATTTCGCCATAAAGCCCCTCAAAAGACTGTCCGAATTTTTTCTCAAATCGTATTATAGAAACCCCTGATTTCTTGCGGAGCCCCAGAAACATTTCTTCTTCCATTTGCTCTTTTTGACTCAGGTGCTCTTCTGTAATACGAGCATTGCCTTCCTCAACCGCACTAAGATAATGACGAATGGGACCATGATTTTTATAACGAACACCATTGACATAACCAGATGCCCCAGCACCGATGCCATAGTATTCGGCATTGTCCCAGTACATGAGATTGTGGCGACTTTCAAAACTGGGTTTGGAAAAATTGGAAATCTCATAATGCTCAAAACCAGCTCGCTCAAGCTCAGTTATGATGTACTCAAACATCTCCGCTTCCAGTTCCTCCTTAGGCAGAGGCAATTTTCCTCGTCGCATACGATTCATAAAGACCGTATGATTTTCCAATATCAAGCTATAGAGACTCATGTGGGGAATATCCAACCCAATGGCCTTAGCTACATTTTCCTTAACTTGCTCCATAGTCTGGCCAGGCAGCGCATAAATCAAGTCAATGGAGATGTTGTCAAAACCAACCAGTTTCAGACGATCGATATTTTCATAAATATCCTTCTCCAAATGACTACGCCCAATCTTTTTCAGCATCTTGTCATCAAATGTCTGCACGCCTAGCGAAACACGATTGACAGCTGAGTTCTTCAAAACAGCAATCTTGTCCGCATCCAAGTCACCCGGATTGGCTTCAATGGTCAACTCTTCCAAGACTGACAAGTCCAAATTTTTAGTCAAGCCATCCAGTAACACCTCCAGTTGCGGAGCTGACAGGGCTGTTGGTGTGCCACCACCGATGTAGAGGGTTGACAACTTTTGAATATCATAAGATTGAAACTCTTCTAACAGATGTTCCAAATAACTATCTACCGGCTGATTCTTGATAAAAACTTTTGAAAAGTCACAATAATAACAAATCTGGGTACAAAACGGGATATGCACATAGGCTGATGTTGGTTTCTTCTGCATAGTCTTATTATACCACAAAAAGCGAACAATACTTAGAATTCCGTTTAACAAAATCCTAGCATTGTTCGCTTTTTTATCTAATCATTCTTTGTATTTTATGACTAACACGATTCCCAGAACCAATCTAGTTTGTCTTTACAATACAAAAGAATGAATGTTCATCTGACTAAATTTTTAGTCTTCTTTTTTCTTGCGAGCTACAAGTCCAAATCCACTCAATAGTCCAAGAAGTCCTAGAGATGCAAGAGCAGCATTTGATTCTGTTCCTGTATTTGGCAATACATTTTGAGAATCATTTGATTTAGCTCCATTATCATTAGTAGTCTTAGTATCTACCTGATCTGCATTCGGAGTAACTGCATCTGTAGTTGGAGTTGTTGGTGAAGGTGCAGGTGTATCTTGACCAGAACCTCCATTAGTAGCAGGTGTTACTGGCGCAACTGGAATTGTATTTGTATTTGAACCTACTTTTCTGAAAATGTGTGTCATTACTGACTCATTTTCATCAATCATTGTTCTTACAAATTCATATCCTGGAATTGTTCCATGTTCAGCATTCTTTTCATTACCTGTCTTAACAGATGGTTTCAATACATTTCCGTCTTCATCAATCCAGCGAACCTCAATAGTTAATTCTGGTAAAGTGATTGGCTCAGGTAGTTCACCGTTCACTCCACCGTTGAATTCTGGTAATTCAACTGTTGGCGGATCTATTAAGTTCCCGTTTCCATCCACCCCATTTGACGAGATTGGATTTGTGTAGTCTGGGGTTTCTGTTTGAACTTCTGGTTCACCTTTTGAACTTGAAATTTTACCTGGAATTGTGATGTCACTTGTGCCTTCTTTTGGAAGTTTGCCTTCTTCTTGCGCACTTCCTTTTCCAGTCTGTGGTGTTGCTGGTAATTCGTCATTTGGCAATGTTACTTTGCCATCTGTTACGACTTTCTCTCCTTTAACACCTGGTAATTTCACTTTTGTGCCATTTGGTACGCCGCTTACTGTCACGTCCACATTTCCAGTTGTTGGATCTTGCGTTCCTANTGTAAAGGTTGGGGTGCCACTTTCTACCAATTTCTTAGGAATTGTGATGTCACTTGTGCCTTCTTTTGGAAGTTTGCCTTCTTCTTGCGCACTTCCTTTTCCAGTCTGTGGTGTTGCTGGTAATTCGTCATTTGGCAATGTTACTTTGCCATCTGTTACGACTTTCTCTCCTTTAACACCTGGTAATTTNACTTTTGTGCCATTTGGTACGCCGCTTACTGTCACATCCACATT
>NZ_RJPX01000010.1:0-58287 GCF_003944325.1 Streptococcus mitis
ATTAGATACTGTTTAGTTAATCTTGATATTATAGTTTTTCTGAAACGTTAAATAACCTGTAAGGCTGATAGTGAAATTAATACTATCAGTCTTATTATTATGTGACTAATAGTCACATAATTTAAAAAACTAAACAAATTGATTAGGAAACTCAAACTAAGTTCCAACAATGCTTTAGGAACTACAGTCTACTACTTCAGATTCAGTTCACTATAATTTCCAAGCGAATCTTATGATAGCTACTTTGTTAGGATGCTCTTATTTTTTATCAGACAAAACAAAAGGATTAAGAAGGTCATTCTCCTTAATCCGATACTTCTTATTCTTGACGTTGTCCGAAATCTGCAATCATCTGATCCATTTCTTGTCGACTCGGAGTTGTCAGCATATAAAGGTAATCTCCTTGAAGTTCCGCGAAGGCCGCTGGCATGATTTTTTTAACCTTGAACTGCTGGCTATATTTGTCAAGCAAATCCTCTTCTGAATAGACATAATGAGCATTTGCACGGCGAGAAGTAGCCAAACAATACTGAGGTTCAAACTCTGACACTGGGAACTCTTCTTCTGCGACAATAGCTGCATAGCCACTATAAAGATCCAAAGAGTGAGCAAAGTTATAAACATCAATGGTAAAACCACCTGCAGGACGGTTATTGTACTCAATGGCAATGTAATCATCTCCCTCACGGAAGAACTCGATATGGAAGAACCGTTCTCTCATACCAAATTCTTTGACGATAGCCTCACCATATTTACGTAATTTAGGATCCATATCCTTGAGGACGTAATAAGAATTGTCCATCTTGTACATCATGAGATCAAGCGGTGTATAGGCGTAGTCAAAGGTTGTTGAAAAGACAATCTTACCATCCTTGTCCACAAGACCGTCAAAGGTACAAATTTCACTAGAAGTGACAAATTTTTCAAAGAAATAAATGGTCGAATGATCCCATTCTTGCTTGAAGTGATTGATATCGTCTTCTGTCTCAAGTTTAAAGGTGGCGGCTGCTCCAACTCCATTATCAGGTTTTGCAATCATTGGAAGGCCGATTTCATTCACAGCTTGATCCACATCTGCTTCAGTCCTGATAACAGCTCCAGGTACCACAGGGACACCTGCTTTTTTGAAAAGTTTCTTCATTTCAGACTTATATTTAGTCTTTTTGAGATCCTCTGGTTTAGCACCAAAAACATTAAATTGTTCTCTGAGTGTGGCATCCAGCTCAAGCCAGTATTCATTATGAGACTCGATACGGTCAATTGGACCATGTTTATAAAAGAGAAAAGCAACTGCCCGTTTGACTTCATCTATATTTTCAAGATTATCAACACGGAAATACTCGGTCAGGCTATTGCGTAAAGGTTCATCCAATTGCTCGTATGGTTCCTGACCAATTCCCAAGACTGTGATGCCTTTATTGGCTAGTTCAATTGTAAACTGTTGAAAGTTTTGTGGATAGTAGGGAGAAATAACAAGGTAATTCATAGGTAACTCCTTTTATAGATACAGGTGCCCAAGGAAGTAAGGCATTTGTTTACGCCACCATTCCCAGTCGTGAGCGACATCATGTCCCCATTCAGCAAACCAGGCTGGAATTTGTTTCTGGTCAAAAGCTTCTTTTAGCTTGTAGAAAGATGGTAGACCATCTTGTTCCCAGGCACCAAGACCCGTACAAATCACAATCTCTGCCTGACGGTAACGATCGATAAACCAGCCGTCGTTCTGGTTCCAAATATAATCTACTGGCGAGTTTTGGTAAATTGCATCATCGTTGTAGTAATCACCGACAAAGAAACGTGCGTCGTAAACACCACTGAGAGCAATCACCTTGGTAAAGACATCTGGATGCTGGAGGAAGAAATTGAGTGCATGGTAGGCGCCCATGGAGCAACCTGTCGTCATCATGCCATCAAACCAACCTGTATTATGCTTGATAAAAGGAATGGCCTCCTCAATCACATAGCGTTCGTAGGCACGGTGCATCTCTGCTTGGTCATGACCATTTTTCCAAGTGGCTAACCAGCTCTCACTATCTACACTGGATAGGGTAAAGAATTGGACACGACCTTCCTCGATAAAGGAAGCACAGGCATCAATCATGCCAAAATCATAGTATTCGTTATGGCTACCACCTGATGAAGCAAAGACCACAACTGGAATCCCAGCATGACCATAACGGTTAAGGTACATTTCACGGTTAAGATTGCCACTCCAATGGCTAAGATGTTCAATATGCATATTATTTCCTTTCTTAACTTACCATTTCTCTGCAAAAAATCTCAGACAGTCTGGTAAATTCTCCGACCAAGGGATTTCACTATGGATGGCACCAGACTGAACTTTCAAGACAAGATTATCCAAATGAACTCCCCCTGCTATTAAATCATGGTAATAGCGAAGCGAAGAATCGATATAGGCTTGTTTGATATTGCCAGCCATCAAGGTCTTGTCTGTATCATCCGCTTCTTCTGTTCCCACATAGATGAAGATCCGCTGGTCAGGCGATAGTTTCTGGCGCTCGATATAGCGGTTAAAGGCTTCTTGGTGCAGCCAGTTGGCAGATGAAAAGACTCCTAGACAACCAATTTGATCTTGGTATTCCAAACCGATAAACTGGGTAATATTCCCTCCTAGTGAGGAACCAATTATGGCTGTATGCTGACGATCAGCTTTTGTACGGTAGGTCTCATCGATAAAAGGCTTGACCACCTCCATGACAAACTCGGCATACTCTACACCCTTACCACCAAATTGCTGCCCTGGGATAGGAGATTCTTGGAACTTCCAAGCCGCATACTCATTCATCCGCCCCATACCATCATTATCAATAGCAACGACAATCATACGACTAATATCAGGATTGCGCTTAATAGCTGGGATAATCTTCCATGAATGGCCAATGAAGGACTCCTTGCTATAAAAAACATTTTGACCGTCATGAAAGTATACAACAGGATAGGATCGGTCCGTGTCTTTCTCATAATCTTTAGGAAGAAGAACACGTACACGGCGCTCCTTACCAGTGTAAGGAACCTTGAGTTTGTGTTCTTTCATTTTTAAATAAAAGTAGGATTGATTCATTGTCAGAAAACTCTCTATATTCAAAATTTTATCTCATTATATCATAAAAATAGAAAAAAAGTCAGTTTTGCTTCCATTTCTGGATTAAAAACTAACTTTTTCATTTATTTCTCTAAATTCTTTTGGATTTTCTGATTAGAGCAGATTGTCTATCAAGTCATCGACTTCATCTTTTTCAACCTGAGGTGTAATCTCAGTAATCATGATCCCTGCCACTGCTCGTTCAACTAAGCCCTTAACATCCATCCGTTTTTCATACTGCTCTGCATTCTTAATCTTAGGATTGGTCTTAGGACGGTCAGGTGCAAAAATCGTACAGCAGTCTTCAAAAGGCTGGATAGAAATGTCAAAGGTATCGATTGCCTGGGCAATGTCAATGATTTCCAATTTGTCCATAGTAACCACAGGACGAATGACTGGAGTGCTGGTCACAGCGTTGATAGTCTGCATACTTTCCAAGGTCTGGCTAGCTACTTGACCAAGACTTTCCCCATTGATGATAACTAAACCGTTTCTCACCTCACGAATACGGTCGGTAATCCGCATCATAAAGCGACGCGTCAAGGTCATGAGGTAGGCTTCTGGCGCTTTAGCCTTGATTTCCTCTTGAATCTCTGTGAAAGGTACTTCGATAAACTGGATATTTCCACCAAACTTGGTTAATTTACGAGTCAAATCTTGGGCTTTCTTGAGGGCACCAGGACTAGTATAAGGTGGGCTGGCAAAGTGAACGGCCTCAATATCTACCCCTCGTTTAAGAGCTAGATAACCTGCCACAGGTGAATCAATTCCTCCCGACAACATGAGCATGCCTTTACCAGAACTTCCCACAGGTAATCCTCCTGCTCCACGGAAGGTTTCATAGGAAATATAAGCTGCCTCCTCACGAATCTCAACCTGAAGATTAATATCTGGATTTTTCATCTGAGCTTTCACGTTTGGAATAGCCTTGAAAACAGCACTACCAAGAGTTTGATTGAGTTCACGACTATCAAGTTCAAAGTTGTGGTCGCTACGCTTACCAGTGATTTTAAAGGTCATCCCTTCCTTATAAGTTTCTTTCATAATCTCTTGGACAGCAGATTTAAGAACATCCACGGACTTTTCAACCTTATAAACGGGAGAAAAGTTTTGAATTCCAAATACTTGTTTGAGGGATTCTGCTACTGCGGTGTAATCAGCTCCATTGAGGTAAGCGTGGGCACGGTCACGATCTGCGGTTACCTTAACTTGTGGATAGATAGACAAAACGTCTGAAATATTATTGCGAAGTTTATTGATGAAACGCATTCGATTTTTGTGTTTGGTTGACAATTCTCCATAGCGAATCATAATTTCTGAATACTGCATAAATGCTCCTATCTTACTTTTCTAGTTTGATTGTAAATTAATTTTAGCTTGGTCAAAAACTGCTCGACCTGACTCATATCATTTTCAAGGTCTAGGCTTAAACGCACAGCTGACTGGGCCTTATCCTTGTCCACCCCCATAGCTATCAGGGTACCTGCAGGTTTCCCTGCCTTGGATGAACAAGCAGAGGTCGTAGAAATAAAAATATCATAGTCTTCAAAGGCGTGAACAACGACTTCACCACGAACACCCTTAATCCCAAAAGTCAGAATATGAGGAGCAAAATCTTCCTCATCTGAAAAGACAAATATATCCGAATAGTCCAAAAGTGCTTGACGGACCACTGCCTTCATCTGTCCAGTCTTACTAGTAAAGAAATCTAGCTTTTCCATAGACAAACGGAGGGCCTTGGCAGTTGCTGCAATCCCTGCCACATTTTCAGTTGTCGAACGATAATCACGCTCCTGCCCACCACCTGTTAAAAAAGGAGTAATCCTCTTGCCAGACTTGATATAGACAAAGCCAACACCACGAACGCCGTGGAACTTGTGACTAGAAAAGGTCGCGAAATCCACTCGTTCTGTCAGGTATTTTTCAGTCGGAATCTTAGAAAGTGCCTGAACCGCATCAACATGGAAGGAAATAGTCGGCTTGTCTGCCAAGAGTTCTGAAATAGCCTCAATAGGTTGGATAGAGCCGATTTCATTGTTCACAGCCATGACAGAAATTAGGATTGTATCAGGCCGTATCAAACCTGCTAGAGCTTCAACATCCACAAATCCTTGCTCATCAACTGGAGCAAAATCTACTTCAAAACCTTGAGATTTTAACCAGAGGGCTGATTCCTTAACTGCTGGATGTTCAATGGCTGATACGATGATGTGCTTGCCAAACTGAGCTTTTTCAAAGGCCACACCCTTGATAACCCAGTTATCCCCTTCTGTTCCACCAGAAGTAAAGAAGATTTCATCACTTTTCTTGCCAATCAAATCCGCAATTTGCTGGCGGGAAGCATCTAAGATTCGTGTTGCCTGATCTCCCAAACGATGGAGACTAGATGGATTTCCTAAAATTTTTGAAGCCACCTGCATATAGGTTTCAAGTACTTCAGGATAGGGCTTGGTCGTCGCTGAATTATCAAAGTAAATCATGTTTTCTCACGCTTTCTAAAATCACTCCTTCTATTGTATCATGAAACGGAGCTTGCGACAAGAAAGGGCAATTCCTCTTTTTTTAAGATTTTTTTAAAGAAATGCGGTATAATAAATTTTAATTAAAGGAGAGAATGTATGTCTAATTATCGTAGAACTTCAAAACCAAAAACAGAACATATCAAAAAAGGCTTTACGGTCTTTCAAAAAACCGTTGCTACTATCGGTAGTATCCTCGGCTTGATTACCGCAAGTATCACGATCATGAACGCCTTGGATAATAACAAAAATACTAAAAAAGAACCTACGACAAGCCAGACGACAACCATTGTCAAAGAAATTCAAAAGGAATCCTCTAAGGAAAACACCAGTCCCAATAAGGAAAATAATACTAGTCAAGAAAAAACACAACCAAAAGAAACTCCAAAATCCAGCGTCAAGGAAGAGAAAAAAGAAGAGCAGAAAACAGCAACTCAGGATTCCTCTACCCCTGCTCCTACTCCAAGTAAACCTACCACTGAAAATGAAAAACAGTCCAATACCCCAACTTCAGAAAATAAAAGCAATCAATAGCCAGTAAAATAGCTTCCCTCCAAACTTGGAAAGAAGCTATTTTTTTATTGTTGCAACACTTTTCTTGGTTTGGTACCTTCAGCTGGACCAATGACACCTGCCATTTCAAGTTCTTCCATGAGACGGGTCGCACGGTTAAATCCAACTGACAAACGACGCTGAATCATAGAAGCACTGGCTTTCTGGGTTTCGATAACCAAAGCCTTGGCTTCTTCAAAAAGCGGATCTCCACCAGTTTCACCATCTGAAAATTCTCCGTCATTTTCAGAAACCTCACCTGGATCAAAACTCTCATCATAGTCCGCATCCGCCTGAGCCTTGATGAAGTTTACGATGCGTTCGACATCGTCATCCGAGATAAAGGATCCTTGCAAACGAACTGGATGATTTTCATCAATCGGTTTAAAGAGCATATCCCCTCGGCCAAGCAGTTTTTCTGCTCCATTTTCATCCAAAATCGTACGAGAGTCTGTCCCTGACGAAACTGCAAACGCCACACGAGATGGGACATTGGCTTTAATCAGACCAGAGATGACATCAACGGATGGACGCTGGGTTGCAAGAATCATGTGGATACCAGCAGCACGCGCCTTCTGTCCAAGACGGATAATGGCATCTTCTACTTCCTTGCTGGCTACCATCATGAGGTCAGCCAACTCATCCACAATCACAACAATGAGTGGCAGTGGAATCTGCTTATATTCAGACTGGGCATTGAACTCTTCTACCTTGGCGTTAAAACCTGCAATATTCCGAACCCCCACCTTGGCAAAAAGTTCATAACGGTTTTCCATTTCATCCACAACCTTTTGCAGGGCCTTGCTGGCCTTGCGTGGATTGGTCACAACTGGAATCAAGAGATGAGGAATATCATTGTATACAGACAACTCAACCATCTTGGGATCGACCATCATAAATTTAACCTGATCTGGTCTCGCCTTCATGAGAATGCTAGCGATAATGCCGTTAACTGCTACTGACTTCCCTGAACCTGTTGAACCTGCGACGAGCAAGTGGGGCATTTTGGAAAGGTCAAAAGCTCTTGCGGTGCCATTAACAGCCTTCCCTAAAGGAATTTCCAAGAGATTTTCTGCTTTTGTTTGAGATTGTTCCCATAGTTCGCGGAAGGACACAGTGGCAATTTCAGAGTTAGGAACCTCGATTCCAACGAGAGATTTCCCTGGGATTGGAGCTTCAATCCGGACATCCTTGGCAGCCAAGGCTAGAGCAAGGTCATCTGCCAGATTGGAAATGCGGTTGACCCGTACACCCACGGCTGGCTTAACTTCATACTTTGTCACTGATGGCCCAATTTCAGCCCGTTCAACTGTTACCTTGATACCAAAGCTAGCAAAGGTTTCTTCTAGGATTTTGATATTTTCTCGAACAATTTTCTTCTCTTTAGACTGGTCCTTGGGTTTATCTGGGGCAAAGAGTTGTAAGCTTGGAAGTTTGTATTCAAGAGCCTCCTTGGCTGAAAAATCTACCTGAACATCTTCATCATCAGAGCCCTCTTCCTGTTCAGGGAATTCAAGTTCAGTTTGAGGTAGGATGATTTCTGGTTCCACCCACTCTTCTTCTGGAATAGGTGGAACGTCAAGCACAACATCTTCTGTCAAAATTTCACCTGTTTCCATATCGACAGGAGGCATATTAAGCAAGCCTTTCTCAGCCTCTTCTTTTTCTAATCTAGCCTCTTCCTCAGCCTTTTGGCGAGCTTTTTCTTCTTGTTTGACAAAGCGTTCCTCTTTTCGACGCTCATGCCCTTCCCGCCATTTTGCAAAACCTCTACTGAAAAATTCCGCAATATCGTAAACAGACCAAGGACTGATCAGAAGAGAACCCACTAAAATCAAGATTGAACCAATAAAGTAAGTACCGATATTTGAGAAGAGAAAGGCAATTGGCATATAAAGAGCGACCCCAATCAAGCCCCCTCCAGCAAAACTGGTCGTTCGAAAACCAGTCAAATCCGTCACAACCTGAGCCATGGTTCCTTTTAAGATCGAATTGTCCAAACCATATTGCCAAACTAAATAGGCCTCAAAAATTAAGAGCAAACCAGCAAATATGGTGAAAAAGCCAGATAAGAGTCCTTCCTGTTTTCGTATCCACTTGAAAAAGAAGAGGTAGAGCAGGATACCAAATATTGCTAGATAGGCTAGGCTACCCACCAGCAAGCGAATTAAATTATAGAGGGTTATACCTGCAGCCCCTAATTTGAAGGCTGCGAAAATCAATAAAATCGCTATTCCCAACGAAATCAACATCCGTTGAATCGCTTCTTGTCTTTCGAGTTCTGCTTTAGACGGTCTCCGTCTTGTTTTACTTGTATTCTTGTTTGCCATTCTTCTATTATAGCATATTTCACAGACATTTCGGAAAGAGAAAAAGACTGGATCAAACAGTCCAATCTTTTCATATTATATCTATTTTTTATGCTTGTGGTTTGCGTAGGTAACCATAAACCACACCACTTACTATTGCTCCTACCAAGACAGAAACTAGGTAAAGAAGGGCATTAGAAGTAAGGGCGATAACGAAGATTCCTCCGTGTGGTGCCATAAGTTTGATACCAGTAAGACCAACAAGTCCACCTGCTACTGCTGAACCAAGAATGAAGCTTGGGATCGCACGAGCTGGGTCAGCGGCACCAAATGGAATCGCTCCCTCAGTGATAAATGACAAGCCCATAATAATATTTGTCAAACCAGAGTTACGTTCTTCTTTGGTAAATTTATCTTTGAAAAGAAGCGTTGCGACAAAGATTGCAAGTGGTGGCACCATTCCCCCAGCCATAACTGCTGCCATAGCTACAGAACCACCTGAAGAAACAGTTGCTGCAAGCGTACCTGTACCAAATACATAAGCCGCTTTGTTGACTGGTCCCCCCATATCGACAGCCATCATTCCACCAAGGACGATACCAAGAAGGACAGCTGAACCTCCTCCAAGACCGCCAAGGAAATCATTCATAGCAGTGTTGATTGCTGCCATTGGGATGTTAACAGCTAGCATGACAAATCCTGTCAAGATTGTTCCAAGAAGTGGTAAGAGAAGGATTGATTTAGCACCTTCAAGTGAACGAGGAACTTTAACGTATTTCTTAATAGCAAGAACTAAAGCACCTGCGATAAATCCACCAACAAGGGCACCTAGGAAACCAGATGAGACACCTGCAAGAGTTGAAGTTGCTTCACCACCTGCGGCATAAGGAATTTTACCAAAGGCAAAACCTTCTTTGGCAATAGCACCAGCCACGAAACCTGCTACCAAACCTGGTTTTTCTGCGATAGAGTAGGCAACATAACCTGCAAAGACTGGAAGCATCAAACCAAAGGCAGCTCCACCAATTTTCATGAACATAGAAGCTAGCTCATGGTAGGAACCAAGATTGCCAAGATTTTCATTCGGAACACCCAAAGCACCGTCAATCAAGAAGGCAAGGGCAATCATGATACCACCACCGATAACAAATGGCAACATTTGAGAGACACCACTCATCAAGTGTTTGTAGAAGGCACCACCAAGACTTTGTTTTTCGTTAGAGGCTGTTGTAGCTTTTGCACCATTAGCGGCACGGTAGACTTCAGCATCTCCTGAAAGAGCCATGTTAATCAATTCTTCTGTCTTACGGATACCGTCAGCAACCGGACGATTGATCAATGGTTTGCCATCGAAACGATCCATTTCTACAGCCTTGTCTGCTGCGATGATAACAACTTTAGCCTTACGAATGTCTTCCGCAGTTAGTTGGTTACCAACACCACTGGCACCGTTGGTTTCGACCTTAATTCCAACACCCATTTCAGTAGCCACTTTTTGAAGAGCTTCTTGGGCCATGTAAGTATGGGCAATACCTGTTGTACAAGCTGTAACAGCTACGATAAAGTCACCAGAGTCATTAGCAGGTGCTTGAACAGGTTCCTCAGTTTTTTCTGAAGCTTGGTTAAAAAGTTCGATAACTTGGTCAGCTGATGTTGCTTGACGAAGTTTATCAGCAAAACCGTCTTTCATCAAGTATTGAGACAATTCTGCCAAGGCTGCCAAGTGAGTGTCATTTGCACCTTCTGGAGCCGCAATCATGAAGAAGAGATCAGTTGCTTGTCCATCCAAACTCTCATAGTCAACACCCTTGTTTGACTTAGCAAAGAGAACTGTCGCTTCTTTGACAGCAGCATTTTTGCTGTGAGGCATAGCGATACCGTCTCCTAAACCAGTAGAAGTCAAAGCTTCACGCGCCAAAATGCCTTCTTTAAATGTTTCAAAATCTGTCACATAACCGTGGTCTGTCAAACTTTTAATCATCTCTTCAATGACAGCTGTTTTTTCAGTTGCTTGCAAATCCAGCAACATGACATCTTTTCTCAATAGGTCTTGAATTTTCATCTTTTTCCTACCTCAACTTTTTCATATGTTTCTTTAATAAATTCCGCCGTTGCCAAGTCATCTGAGAAGGTGGTTGCCGTTCCACAAGCCACTCCCCATTTGAAGGCTTCTACTGCATCTTTTGATTTGACAAATTCACCTGTAAATCCAGCAACCATAGAGTCACCAGCTCCAACTGAATTTTTGACTGTACCTTTGATTGGTTTAGCGAAGTAAGCTCCTTCAGATGTAACAAGAAGGGCACCATCACCAGCCATAGAGATAATGACGTTTTGAGCACCTTTAGACAGTAACTCACGAGCGTATTTCTCAATTTGCTCTAAACTTTCGAGTTTAACCCCAAAAATTGCTCCAAGTTCATGATTGTTTGGTTTGACCAAAAGTGGCTGGTAGTCCAAACTATCAATCAAGGTCTGTCCTTCAAAGTCACAAACCACTTGCGCACCAGTCTTGCGTGTCAATGCAATCAAATCCTTATAGATAACATTGCCTAGATTTTTAGCACTTGAACCAGCAAAGACAACTGTATCTTCTGCTGTCAGACTAGATAAGATAGCTTTCAATTCTTCTAACTGAGTCGGTTCAACAGTTGGACCCGTTCCGTTGATTTCTGTTTCTTGGTCTGCTTTGATTTTAACATTGATACGAGTATCTTCTGCTACTTGGACAAAACGTATCTCGATTTCTTCCTCTGCCAGAGTATCTGTGATAAATTCACCAGTAAAACCTCCGATAAATCCAGTCGCTGTATTTGGAATATCCAAGCGCTTCAAGACACGGCTGACATTGATTCCTTTCCCACCAGCAAACTTATCATCACTGTCCATACGATTGACACTACCAACTTGGACTTGGTCCAAACGAACGATATAGTCAATGGATGGATTGAGTGTGACTGTATAAATCATACTTCTATCACCTCCGTTTTCTCCTTAATAGCCTGCAAGAGCTCATGCCCTTGACTTGTGATAACAATAGCTCGTTTGAGTGGTGCTACCTTAGCAAAGCAAGTTTGTCCAATTTTAGACGAATCCACCAAGACATAGGTCTGTTTGGCATTTTCCAAAATAGCTCGCTTCACAGCTCCCTCCTCCATATCAGGAGTCGTATAATAACCATCGTCCACACCATTCATCCCGATAAAGGCACGATCAAAGTGCAATTGGTTAATCTGGTTAAGAGCAACGCCCCCGATGCTCGCATCTGTCGCCATCTTGACACTTCCTCCAACCATGACCGTTGGAATCTGCTTTTCAACCAACTGTGCTGCATGGTGAATGGAGTTGGTCACGACTGTAACATTCTTATTAACCAATTCATGAATCAAAAAGGCTGTAGTTGTTCCAGCATCGATAAAGATGACATCTTGTTCCTTGATGAGAGAGGCTGCTTTCTGAGCCAGCAACCTCTTCTCTTGAAGGTTTTTGACAGATTTTTCTTGAATGGTTTCTTCTTCCTGCAAGGAGTGGGGTAATTCTGCTCCACCATGCACGCGACGAAGCTTGTTTTCTGCTTCCAACTCATCCAAGTCTCTTCGAACCGTTGATTCTGACGTTTCTAGCAAACTAACTAATTTTTCTAGAGAAACTACATGGTGTTGATTTAGCTCCTCTAAAATCAGTTGCTTCCGCTCTGTTTTTAACACCGAACCACCTCCTGTTATCGTTTACACTATTCATTCTATCACACTTTCTTTCAAAGTCAAGCACTTTTTGTCATTTTCTTTCAAAATCTATCATTTTTTCTTATTTCCAGAATTTTTATTGCAAGATAAGAGCCTTTATGGTAGACTATTTTAGTAAGTATTGGAAGATTACTCAAGAGGCTTAAGAGGCCGTGTTGGAAACGCGGTAGGCGTGTAACAGCGTGCGTGGGTTCGAATCCCATGTCTTCCGTAGAAAAGAAAAATTATTTCTAGGATGCAACAAATGTTGTATCCTTTTTTATCACTTTTTTAAAAAATAGGATCTGTTTTAGGGTCTGTTTGTGACTCCTTTGTTGTATCCTTTTTCTGCAAAAGAATACCAAGGAATACCAAAGACAAAAATAAAAAACGTTGATTTTGAACTGCATCCCAAAAGTTAGACAAAAAAATCTAACTTTTGGGGTCAGTACAGTACAGAAACTAGCGTCTTTCATATCGCTTGACATTAAGCTATTTCTAGCTAACACTTCAAACGTGTTACTCAAGATAGACGAGATATAAACCTATTCGATTTTTTGCAGTTACTCTCGTTCCATATCTTCACGCTTATACTCAGGGCAAAACGTAGTCTTACACGGTTCTTTCCGATTGGTAGCTCTAACTGGTTCTTTAAATGTCCACATGAAGCAAGAATGTTTCTGACAAATCTCTTTCTCATTCACATAATGGCGCGGTTCAAATCCTAATCTCTACATCTTATCCCCTCCTAGAATAGTAACTCGCCATGATATTCTTGACGCACTGCTCTAGCACCACCAGAATATGCAGGTTGTCGCTTCGGTTTCTGTCTATTCTCTACTAACTCAGCAGTAACCATATCCTTCTGCTTACAATCTCTTAAAATGCTACTGTGATACTTAAAGTACGGCTTGCCGTTTCCAACACATTCCTTGATTGCTAACTTGATAACTTCTTTCTTATGGTCTTCCAAAAATGCTTTCAAATCCTCAATATCAAACGATGTCGGTTGTCTTCCAAACCCTGGATAAATCCAATCGTAGACAATTCCCAAGTCATTTTCAGCAGGGCGTCCTCTATATTATATAAAGAGTCAGTACCAGCACCCTCTGGTTCACTCAGTCTTGATTGACTGTACTTTTTCCAGTCCTTGACCTATATTTTTTCCAGTACCATAAATATAAAGACGATTAGGTTGGTTAACTCCTTGCTGAACTTCCTTTAGTAATCCAAAATCTTGTAAATCTCTTTTTGCTTTAATTACATTTTTTTCGTCATAATTAAGTAAACTCATAAGCTGTTTATTTGTGAAGTAAACAAATACATCTCCATTTTTATCATTCCATTTATTTTGAATAGATAATGTTCGTCTATCAAAAATAAACATGTACACTACTTTTGCTCTCAGATTCAATCTCTTGTATTCTTCATCCAGTAACCATTGTGGAAACTGATAGAAAGCGTTGTTCTTTACTTCGCTTATTTTCAATCATTCTTTCTCCTTTCTAATTTCATCCAAACTGACTTCTAGTACGTCAGCGACTTTGCAGATATTCGTCCACGACATCTCTTTTAATCTTCCAGCTTTTAGGTTAGAAAAATTAGAATGATGGACATTTGATTCTTTGGCTAATCTGTACATTGACCAGCCTTTTAATTTTAATTATTGTTCAATTTTATCCCACATCTAAAACACCATATGTTGTGTTTTTCAAGTACATTATATCATTTCTTATACTATATGTTGACAATCAAATATATTTGAGTTATAATATATCTTGACTAAGACCTCTCACGTTTTAGTCAAAATTCCAATAGAAAGGAGAAAATTATGGATTTCAATCAAATTGCAATAACTTTTTTAACTTCATGTGTCCCTGCATTTCTTGTTTATCTCACTAATAAACATCAAACAAACGCCAAAATAAAAGAATTAAAAACACAAGCTGAAAGTGAGTTACAGAGACTTGAAAAAGAACATGAATTGAAACTGGATGCCTTGAAACAAAGCCAACAAGTGGATATCACTTCAAAATTTTTCACAGGTGAACTTGATGTCAATAAACTTACTCAAGCAGTTAACGGAATCGCAGAACTTCAAAAAGTTGTAAATAAGCTATCAAAATAATTCGATGAAAGTGGAGAACTTACTCTGCTTTTTTTTAAAATTTTCAAAAGTATTGAAAGCCCACTAGCTAACCCAGCTAGATACCCTCGTCCGTAGTCTGTCGATAAGAATTTCAATAATTCAATTGTTTCTTCTTCAATCATCTTCTACTCCTATTAGTGAATTTTTTTATTAGCAATTTCATCTATTGTATCTAAAACAAGTTTTCGCATCTCTTCTCGTGCTTGCAATTCATTGCGAAAGAAAGAATCAAGCATTTCGGTCAATCTATTCGAATATCCTCGCAATAGCATTACCGTTATCAAAAACGAAGTAATTACTGAGACGAGAACCGCTGAAAAAACACTTTCCATTTTCCTACTCCTTATCTTTTTTATCACATCGGTACTTCACTATCTGACGGATAGTAAAAGACACAATCACAAATCCTGCTAGGATTATCAATCCAGTTTCTTCACTCATTGCTTTTCACGGCAAATGATGGTACACTATCAAGTAGAGGTTGGGGCTTCTGCCCCTTTCTCTACTTTTTGTTTTGAAGCTTACGTTTGTGTTCTAAGATTTGTTTGTGCCACAAACGTGCTTCTCTGGTTAAGCCTAGTACCAAGATGACGGTTGCAGTGTCCTTGGTTGCTAGGCTTTTTATGATGTGTTCCATCATTTGCCTTACCTCCTTTTCCTTAAGCTTGATTTAATTATAATACGATTTTTTCGTATTGTCAATAGTTTTTGTCAAAAAATAGGATTTTTTCGTATTTTTTGATTGTTTATCAATCAAAAATGATATATAATGTAATTATAAAAAATACGAGGTAATCGTAAATGGATGAAAAAAAACGAATGCAAATTATTGCTGAAAACATTACACACTTTAGAAAGCAACGTGGCATCACCCAAAAGGAGTTGGCTAAAGAAGTTGGAATTACAGCAAGTACTATGACAGACTATATGAAGTTAAGAAGCGCTCCTTCTTTTGGTGTTATCCAAAAATTAGCTGATTATTTCGGTGTTAAAAAATCAGATATAGATACTACTTTTAAAGAAGAATCAACCAACTCCCTCCCAGACACTCCAGATTTGCTGACACAGCAGATAACGGAAAAGGTGGTACAATTAACCCCAGATAATAAAAAAATCGTCCTACGGACTTCTGAGGAGCTTCTGAAGAGCCAAAAAGCAAACGGCGGCATCTATCGACAGAAAAACGAAGAAGAAACGAAGATAAACGAAGTATCGGAGGTTATCAGCTTGTATCAAGTTGAGGTTGTATCTGAGACGGCAGCAGCTTCTGGATTTAACTATGGATTCGGCTACGACGATACAGACAGAGAGACTATAGAGGTTGACGAGCAACCGCCACGTCACGACATTGCTACCAAGGTAAGCGGAGACTCCATGCAACCTGACTACCAAGACGGAGATATTCTCTATTTAGTAGACAAAGGACTGACTACCTATAACGGAGATTTGGCAGTTATCGCATACGGAGACCGTTCTTACTTCAAGAAGATATATACCGAAAACGGACGCTTACGCCTTGTATCGCTCAATGACAAGTACGAAGACATCATCCTAGACTTCCCACCAGCCGAAGACACACACATCAAGATCTATGCAGTTGTCGGGGTGTATAGGGGGGAATAAAAAAATTATTTTTTAAAAATATTAAAAAAACAGTTGACTTTTAAAAAAAAATCATTTAGAATGAATTCATTAGAAAAAAGCGTCGGGATCTCTACGGGGACCGATACGGGAAAACTCCTTCATTCTAAATTAGAATGGGGGAGTTTTTTTGAAGCCATTTAAAACAATCGAGGAACAAATCGCAACACTAAAAATCAGAGGGTTATCCATTACAGATGAATCTAAAGCAGCTAAGTACCTGCTAAGTAACAATTACTACAATATTATCAATGGATACAGTAAGTTTTTTCAACACCCTGGTACTGACACTTATATTGACAGCGTCACATTTGACGAAGTTTCAAGTCTCTATACATTTGACAAAGATGTAAAACGAGCCATTTTGCAAGCTATTCTTGAAGCTGAACACCATATTAAGTCAATCACTGCTCACAGATTCGCCGAAGCTTACCCCAGTCAAAAATACGCTTATTTAAACACCAATTCTTATGCAGATAATAAAATATTAGACGTGGGATTTATTGTATCAAAACTATCCAAAATCATAAACACAAACAAGCGATACAGAGGAAATTCAATTCACCACTACGCACATACTCATTCAGATGTCCCAATCTGGGTACTAACTGATTATCTAGAGTTTGGAGATTTGCGCACGATTATTGAAAACCTGCCGAATTCACTCCAAAATGAAATCGCACGGGATTTAGTAAGTTTTATAAGCACAAACATACCTGACTTTAACGATGTTTTCCCACCAGAAACCTTGATATCTTTTCTAAAAAATATTAACGAGGTACGAAACAAATGCGCTCACAATAATCGCTTATTAAACTTCAGATGTCGTTCTAATAGTACGTTTTGGGAAACGATTCATAACGAAGAGATCTTGATGGGAGATGACAGTAGAAAAACTGTATATTCAACAATTATTAGCCTTCAATGCTTTATTAGTAAAGCAGAATTCAACATTTTGTGGAATACTCTTAGAAAGAAAGTTATCAAACTAGAGAAAAAGCTGCCTTCTATAGACATCAATGTAATCAACCAGTCTTTAGGTTTTCCTAATGATTGGCACCGTAATGAACCAAGAGTATAAATTAAAACCAACTGTTTCCATTTAGGAAATAACTGCTTGACAGAAATTAAAAAAAGAAATACACTAAGAATGTAAAAAAGCCTTGTTCGTCAAGGATAAACTCGTCTGGTGTACTTCTAAGAGGTACGCCTTATTTTATTATCTGACGAGCTGCCAACTGTTTCCATTTTGGAAACAACTCAAAAAATCCCCACACTCAAATTTTGGTCGAGGAGAGTGTGAGAATCAGCTAGTATAGTAAAAGGCATTAAAAAGCCCTTTTTACTATACCCATTTTATCAAGAAATGAGGTGAAAATCAATGGAAATTAGATCTTATAAAAAGAAAAACGGAGAAACAGCTTATATGTTTCGTGCGTATATCGGTAAAGTGAACGGATATAGTCAATATGCTACCCGCCGAGGTTTTGCTACAAAAGCTAAAGCAAGAGCAGCACTACTTCAACTTCAGGATGATATTGAGAGTGGCGAGCAAACTAAGAAAGAAATAACGGTTGAGGAAATTTCTAAAAAATGGCTTAAAGATTATTCTGAGACAGTCCAAGAGAGCACTTATATCAAGACCTCTAGGAATTTTAAGAATCACATTTATCCAGCTTTCGGCAAACGAAAGATAGCAACAATCACACCTCTTCAAATGCAAGAACAAGCCAACGAGTGGTCTAAGGAATTAGTCTATGGTCGTAAGATGAAAGGTTTGATGAATAATGTATTCAAATACGCTATAAGGCATGGATACCTTGAAACCAATCCAGTTGATAGTGTGATTACCTCAACAAGAAAGAAATCA
The DNA here is from genome assembly GCF_003944325.1 of Streptococcus mitis. Classification (GTDB taxonomy): domain Bacteria; phylum Bacillota; class Bacilli; order Lactobacillales; family Streptococcaceae; genus Streptococcus; species Streptococcus mitis_CW. The sequence goes on from NZ_RJPX01000010.1 coordinate 17,869, forward strand.
GATAACAAGAGCGATTTTTACAGCAAAGATGAGCTTCAAAAATTCCTGAAACTTGTTGCCAAAACAAAGGATCTAAAAAAGATAACTCTATTTCGTCTTCTAGCCTTCACAGGGGCACGAAAAGGGGAGATTTTAGCCCTGGAATGGAGCGACTGGAACGATAATACTCTGGACATAAACAAGGCCATTACAAGAGGTTTTTCAGGGGAAGAGATAGGCAATACTAAAACGGTCAGCAGTAATCGACTAATCAGCTTGGACAAGAAAACAAAAAGTATTTTAAAAAAATGGAGAAGGCAAAACCCAAATACCAAATACATTTTTGAGAATGATTTAAAAAAGCCAATTCCCAGCACTCTTCCCAGAAAATGGCTTATCAAAATTGTAGAAGGTAGCGACCTGCGTCCAATTAAAATCCACGGATTCAGGCACACACATGCCAGTCTATGTTTCGATGCAGGTATGACTTTGAAACAGGTCCAACATCGTCTCGGACACTCTGACTTAAAAACGACCATGAATGTTTATACTCACATAACCAAGCAAGCAAAGGACGACATCGGAGAACGCTTTGCGAGTTATATTGATTTTTAAGGAGATTCACCCTCCTTTTTGTGACTCCTTTTGTGACTCCCTTTTTTGCAAAAGAATACCAAGGAATACCAAAGACAAAAATAAAAAACGTTGATTTAATAACGTTTTACCAAGGAATGCAAAAGAATGCAAAGGAATAATGGAGCCGGTGGGAGTCGAACCCACGTCCAAACACCTGCCAACATATTTGTCTACAACCATAGGTTATGTATTAGTTTAACAGTTCCTCGACACATAACTCAAGCCTAGAAACTGCGAGTCTATCAATCTCTTATCAAGCCGCTAGACAAGACTTGATCGTATCTCGCTAATAATAAGACCTGTCATTGAACACGAGCAATCCAAATCGGGTCACGCCTGCTGGTTTTTAGGCAGCTAGAGCGTAAGAAGTGTTATTTTTTGCAGTTATATTTAACTGAGCGTTTACGTCGCCACACGAGTCGCAAAATATGCCTCATAATGCCTGTCGAATCCGTAACGACCCCAAAAGACAATAAAACCATTATACCTTATCTAACTCAAAAATGCAAAAAGGAAAGCAATTAACTACAAAAGATAGTCTTTCAAGGCTTTTGTCAAAACCTGATAACCAGCAACACTGAGATGCAATCCATCAGTTGTATATTCTTTTTTTAGTTGACCTGCCTGATCTGTCAAACTATCAAAAACTGGCACAAATTCCACCTGCATATAGGCAGAAGCAAGTTCTTGAAAGGCTTGATTCCACTCCTGTATCTTTTCATTCGTTCGGATATAAACCGTCTGCTTGTACTCCTCTCCCTCATTGACTGGCAAAATAGAAAGCAATTTAATCTCAGTCAATGGATAATCGCGAGCAATGGATTGAATAATAGCTTCGAGATTATTGAGAGCCTCATTCACAGGCACATCTTTTCCGATATCATTTGTCCCAATCAAAAGGACAATTTTATCTACTGCTCCACCATAAAGATGCGCATCTAGGTTCTCTCGTAACAGCCCTGTCTGATAACCTCGAATGCCTCGATTGACAATCGTCTTCGAAGTCCCAAATAGTTCCTGCAGAGGATAATATTCGACAATGGAATCCCCAATAAAAAGAATGTCTGGCTCTAGAACAGAAACCTGATTTAAGTGACGATACTTGGTTTGGATTTTTTCTTGTTCCTTTAGGAGCCAATTTTCTAATAACTGTACTGCCACTTCATTCTCCTTTTTCTAACCAGTTTTCCAAGACTTGATAAACTCCTCCTTGGCTGTTGGCTGGTGCTAAATCAGTCGCCACAGCTTTGGCCTTGTCATCAGCATTTTCCATCGCATAGGCAATTCCAGCCATTTCAAGCATTTCAACATCATTTTCACTGTCACCGAAAGCCATGATTTGTTGGGGGTTCAAGTTCCAGCGCTTGAGTAGTTCCTCCAAGCCCCATGCTTTATGAATCCCAGCTTGGAGGATATCAATGCAACCATAGCCACTCGATACAGCCCGAACACGACCATCAAAGAGGTCATTGATTTCTTCCAAAACCGAACTCAAACGTTCCTCACCAACAACCATACTCATCTTGAGTACACCACCAAAGAGGTCAGAGGTTAATTCATCCACAAAATGCATCCGTTGGTAGAATTTTTCAATCATTTCTGGAGTCATAAAACTTTCAAGTTCTGTAAAAATCGTACCTTCTTTGACAAAACCACCCTTCATACCCGTTACAACAAATTGATTTTGACACTCTAGACCCTTGAAATGAGCCAAAGCCTTGTCGACAATAGCATCATCCCAAGTCTGAGCTTGAATCAGTTCATTGTTTTCAAAAATACGAGCACCGTTAGCAACAACCAAAACCACTCGATCCACCAAGTGCTCCAGTAGTTGCCTCATGCGGTGAATTTCATTGCCCGTCGCGATGACAAAACGAATACCCCTTTGATCCAACTGATCTAAAATCTTTTCCAAGCGTGGGATATCAAGCTGGCCTCTAGCATCCAGCAAGGTCCCATCCATATCTGTCGCAATTACTTTAATCGTCATTTACTTTCCTCTGGATTCAAGCTAGTCCCACTTCAATCCCACATGTTCGTTCATTTCTTTATAGGCTGTATCAATTCGTTCCTTAGTCGCTTCATCTAATTGGTCACGATGACTTCCACCCTCGATAAAATCTTCTAAGATATAAGTTTGGTAAAGGAAGAGTGGATAACCTTCTGGAGAATAGGTTCCTTTTGGTGTACGGTTTACCCAAGAAGGATGTGCTTTAGCAGTTTCGATTGTCGTCTTACCAGCCTTTTTCTTAATGGTCACATCCATGAGAACGCCACGCTCTGTCCACTTAGCATTCTCTTCATCTTGCATAGTTTCGATTCGTTGATTGGAAATGAAGTTCCCCATTGAATAGATGATGAGTTTCTTGTCCCCATCTTTTTCAACTGTTTCAGATGGTTCCACAACGTGAGGGTGTCCACCAAAGATAATATCCGCTCCCCAATCAATCATCTTGTGATAAAGAGCCTTTTGTTCTTCAGTTGGTTCCAAGCGATACTCCACACCCATCTGAGGCATGATAATGGTAATATCCGCTTCCTTCTCTGCTCGTTCAACTTCAGCCTTCATCTTGTCTTCATTTAGATCTGAAAGATAGCGGTTATAGTCTTCTTGGGAAATACTTTGCTCAATTCCATTAAAACCATAAGAATAGGCCAAAAGTGCAACCTTGATACCGTTCACTTCCTTGATAACGAGAGGAGCTTGATCACGCGACTCATGCGTATACACTCCAATAGGTGTCATTCCTGCCTTCTCAATAGCATCTGCTGTTGAAACGACACCTTCTATTTGTGAATCTAGGATATGGTTATGCGCCAAGTCTAGCACTTGATAACCAGCATCCTTGATGGCATCCATGACTTCGCCAGGTGCATTAAAGAGAGGATAACCAGCCAAATAATGGTCCTTGTTTACAGTACCTTCAAAATCACCTATAATCAGGTCTGCTTGTTTGAGCCATGGTTTCACATAGTCAAAATTTTCATGAAAATCATAGGTTCCATCTTCTTTTAAGGCAGAACGATAGATGGGAATATGATAGAGGAGATCCCCATTGGCCATAATTCTTGCAGTTTTTTCCTCTTCCTGATTTTTAGAATTTTGATTGGTCTTATTTGCTTCTTGAGAAATGGTATCCTTTTTTTGACTGGTTAAAGGGATTCCTTGGAAGCTTTCAAACAACAAGACCAAACCCATTGATAAAGCAACTGCTAGCAAGAGTATCGTCACAAATCCCTTATTGCTCCACTTGCGATAACTCCTAAAAAAGTTTACAAAACCCCTCACAAAATGAAAAACTGGTCCACGTTTATATCTATCTTGTCTTCTTTGCATCTTCATTCTCCCTACTTTCTTATGCAAGCCTTTTCTTTTTATTATATCACAGATAAGTAATTCTTTCACAATTGAATCGAACCTACTAGGCATTTTCTATAAAAGCTCGATACCGTAATGCTTCCAATCCTTGTCATTTTGTGTTATCATGTAGAGGTAATGAAAGGAGAGAAAATGTCTGCTATAGAACGTATTACAAAAGCTGCTCACTTAATTGATATGAAAGATATTATTCGCGAGGGGAATCCAACTCTACGCGCAGTTGCTGAGGAAGTCACTTTCCCCCTATCTGACCAGGAAATCATCCTTGGCGAAAAGATGATGCAATTCCTCAAACATTCCCAAGATCCTGTCATGGCTGAAAAGATGGGGCTACGCGGTGGTGTTGGACTTGCTGCTCCTCAATTGGATATCTCAAAACGCATTATCGCTGTTTTGGTGCCAAATATTGTTGAAGAAGGCGAAACTCCAGAGGAAGCCTACGACTTACAAGCCATTATGTACAATCCAAAAATCGTCTCTCACTCTGTTCAGGACGCTGCTCTTGGTGAAGGAGAAGGCTGCCTGTCTGTTGACCGCAACGTGCCTGGCTATGTTGTTCGCCATGCCCGCGTTACTGTTGACTACTTTGACAAGGACGGCGAAAAACACCGTATCAAACTTAAAGGTTATAACTCCATTGTTGTTCAGCATGAAATTGACCACATTAACGGTATCATGTTTTACGATCGTATCAATGAAAAAGACCCATTTGCAGTTAAAGATGGTTTACTGATTCTAGAATAAAGAAAATCCCGTTGCAAGACGGGGTTTTGTGTTATAATAGAGGCATGAAAACAAATGATATTGTCTATGGCGTACACGCCGTTACCGAAGCCCTCCTTGCAAACACAGGAAACAAACTTTACCTCCAAGAAGATCTCCGAGGTAAGAACGTTGAGAAAGTCAAGGAACTAGCTACAGAAAAGAAGGTGTCCATTTCTTGGACTTCAAAAAAATCCCTCTCTGAAATGACCGAAGGTGCTGTACACCAAGGTTTTGTTTTACGAGTGTCCGAATTTGCCTATAGCGAACTGGACCAAATCCTTGCCAAAACACGCCAAGAAGAAAATCCTTTGCTATTGATTCTGGATGGCTTAACTGACCCTCATAATCTAGGCTCCATACTGAGAACAGCCGATGCGACCAACGTTTCAGGTGTCATCATTCCCAAGCACCGTGCTGTCGGCGTTACTCCTGTCGTTGCCAAAACGGCCACAGGTGCTATTGAGCACGTTCCAATTGCCCGAGTAACCAATCTAAGCCAAACTCTAGACAAACTCAAGGATGAAGGATTCTGGACCTTTGGAACGGATATGAATGGTACTCCTTGCCACAAGTGGAATACAAAAGGGAAAATCGCCCTCATCATCGGAAATGAAGGAAAAGGCATCTCTAGTAACATCAAAAAACAGGTCGATGAAATGATTACCATTCCTATGAATGGACATGTTCAAAGCCTCAATGCTAGTGTTGCTGCAGCCATTCTCATGTACGAAGTTTTCCGAAATAGACTATAAAAAAGTTTCCAGTCATCTGATTGGAAACTTTTTTATAATTAACTATGTTCTGTAATAAACTTATAGGCTTCTTGACCAGCGATAGCGCCATCTCCAACTGCTGTTGTTACTTGGCGAAGGTCTTTCAAGCGAACATCTCCAACTGCAAAGATACCATCAACCGCAGTTTTCATGTGGTTGTCTGTCACAATCCAGCCTGCCTGATCTCGGATATTTAATTCTTTAACAAAATCGCTAAGAGGGTCCAAGCCAACATAGATAAAGACGCCACCAAAGGCTTGTTCTGTCACTTGACCTGTTTTCACATTTTCAAATACGACAGATTCTACTCGGTTTTCACCCTTGATTTCCTTGACTACAGAATCCCAGATAAAGCTGATTTTCTCATTCGCAAAGGCGCGGTCTTGTAAAACCTTTTGAGCACGAAGTTGGTCACGACGGTGAACAATGGTAACAGTCTTGGCAAAACGAGTCAAGAAGAGGGCTTCTTCAACAGCTGAATCTCCCCCACCAACTACCAGCAAATCTTGGTCACGGAAGAAAGCACCATCACAAACGGCACAGTAAGATACACCACGACTGTTCAGTTCTTCTTCTCCAGGCACTCCCAAAGGACGGTGTTTCGAACCAGTCGCTACGATAACTGTACGAGTTTCGTATGCTTGATCATCGGTCATTACTGTTTTAAAATCACCATGGTCTTGGATATTTTCAACATAACCATAAATGTGCTCAACACCAAGATTTTCAAGCGGTTCAAACATCTTTTCAGCCAATTCTGGTCCACTGATATTAGCGTATCCTGGGTAATTTTCGATATCCGATGTATTGTTCATCTGACCACCTGGTAAACCACCTTCAATCAAGGCTACTTTCAGATTGCTTCGAGCAGCGTATAAGGCCGCAGTCATCCCTGCAGGTCCAGCACCAATAATAATAGTATCGTACATATAGATTCCTTCTTTCTTGTTGTAACTATCTTTATTCTAACTCTTTCTTGTCAATCAAGCAAGGATTATGCCTTGAAAACAAGAATTAAACTCATAACCGCAAAGGATAATACTGGAACAACCAAGACTCCAATCATAATCATATCATAGAGATGGGCTTGGCGCGCCTTGGCTGTCTTATCGACTCCCGACATGGCTCTCAGTCCAATCCAAATCCCTAAAAAAATCAGGACGAGGATAGTGGTCAAGATCAAACTCTCGAAATATAAAGAAAATAGTTGCAGTAGCATGATTTCTCTCATTTCTATCATTTTTAAAGAGTAAACTCAGCTAGTCCGCTAACTGAGTTTTTCTTTATCTATTATATCAAATATAAGTCCGTTTGTAACTAGCAAAGAATTCTTTTGTCCGCTCTTCTTTCGGATGGTGGATAATCTCATCTGGTGTTCCAGACTCGATGATTCTCCCCTTATCTAAGAAGAGAATCTTATCAGCCACTTGGGCTACAAAGGACATGTCATGACTAACCAAAATCATGGTCTGACCTGACTTAGCAGCATCTGCAATAGATTTTTCTACTTCGCCGACCAATTCTGGGTCAAGGGCTGAAGTTGGTTCGTCTAAGAGCAAAACATCTGGTTTCATAGCAAGCGCACGTGCTAGGGCAACCCGTTGCTTCTGTCCACCTGATAAATGGCGAGGGTAATGGTTCTCACGATCAGAAAGCCCAACCTTAGCCAACTCTTCCTTGGCAATCTTAGTCGCTTCTTGGTCAGATAATTTCTTAACAACAACCAAGCCTTCTTTCACATTATCAAGTGCTGTACGTCGTTCAAACAAATTAAACTGTTGGAAAACCATGGACAACTTACGGCGTAGGGCAAGGATTTCTTCTTGAGTGATTTTAGAAAAATCAACCGAGAAATTATCAATCTGAATCGAACCACTGTCAGGTGTTTCAAGATAATTGAGACTGCGTAAAAAGGTCGATTTTCCAGCTCCTGAGGAACCAATCAAGGCTACGACTTCCCCTTTTTGGATATCCAAGTCCAGATGATCCAAGACAGTCTGTCCTGAAAAGGATTTGCTTAAATTCGAAATCTTAATCATTAACGAAGGTCTCCTTTCACATCTGTTTGCACTGTATCGGGTGCAGAAATAGCCATTTTTCTCTCGATGAAACGACCTAGGCTTTCAATTCCGATATTGACTACCCAATAAACAAGGGCAACGGAGATGAAACGTTCAAAATAGCGGTAATCAGCTCCACCCAAAATCTGAGCTTGGGCAAAGACTTCCACAACACCCGCACTAAAGGCTAGGGAAGTTCCTTTGGTCAAGCCGATTAGGGAATTGATTAAAGTTGGAGTAGCTACCACCGCTGCATTTGGAATAATCACGCGACGATAAACTTGTGCTCGGGTCATGCCCAGACTGCGTGCCGCCTCAATCTCACCAGAATTGACTGAGAGAATGGCTGCACGAATGGTTTCACTGGCATACGCTGCCTCATTAAAAGCAAAGGCTACAATCGCAAAAGCTGCAGCTGGAATTGCATTGATATTGAGACCAGTTCCCCATTGCTGATTGAGGGCTTTCAAAGCCAAAGGAATTCCGTAATAGGTTAGCATGAGTTGCACCAAAATCGGTGTCCCTTTTAAGAAACTAACAAAGAAGGCCTGCAAGGGATATAAAATCTTAACACGATTGATCTTCACAATGGCAAAAAGAAGCGCCAAAACCAAGCCAAAAAGGGCACCACCAATTGTCAACATAATCGTTGTTGGAAGTTGTTGGACAATTCTCGGGATTCCATCAAAGACCGAACGCAAGCTAAACAGCTTGCCATCTGGAATCAATTGCATCAAGTTTTGGTACCAATCTGATGCTAAAATCGTTGTAACATTCATAAAAACATCCTCTCCTGATAATGATTCATTCTACCATACTTCTGCCGTCAATGAAATTATTTGCTACGGTCAGATACAGACTTTGTCTACCTACTAGTTTATCATACTTTGAAACAGGGAGGTTATATATTTTATCTATCAAAGAGATAGATAAAAACTATTTCAATCCCAATTCTTCATAAGCTTTTCGATAACCGATTTGCTTAACAGTTCCATTTTCTACTAAAACGGGTCGTTTTAACAACATACCGTCACTTGCTAGCAACTCAGCCGCTTCTTGGTTTGACAGACTTCCTACCTTATCTTTCAGCCCTAATTCACGGTATTTGATTCCACTGGTGTTGAAAAATTGCTTCAACTCGAAACCTGAGGTCTCTATCCAGTTTAAAATGACTTCTTGACTAGGTGTTTCTTCGACGATATGGACGGCTTTATAGTCCACACCGAGTTGATTTAATTCTTGTTTTGCTTTTTTACAAGTTGAACATTTTGGGTATTCGATAAATTCTAACATGTGTTTCACTTTCTATTGTTTATATCTTTAAAATCTGCGCCTTCATGCTCCAAGAGCCAGGCTTTCTTTTCCACTCCTGCAGCATAACCTGTCAGACGCTTGCCCGCTCCCAGCACACGATGACAAGGTACTAGGATGGACCAAGGATTGCGACCTACAGCTCCACCAATTGCTTGAGCAGAAGCCACTTGCAGGTCTTGAGCTATTTGTCCATAGGTCACTGTCTGACCATAAGGAATTCCCTGTAAATAGGACCAAACTCTCTTTTCAAAATCCGTTCCGATTGGAGCCAAGGGCAATTCGGATAAATCCCGAGACTTGCCTTTAAAGTAAGCATCTAAGCAAGTAATAACTGGGGCTAAAATGGGGTGACTAACAACTTCTTCTATTGTTTCATCTCCTATCCCCCTCTCAAAATACTTCTGCTCCTGAACCCAAATGCCATACAGATATTGATCGTCGGCAACCAAAGACAAGGTTCCTATTGGCGAAAAGTAGAGCATTTTTACGTACTTCTTTTGCATTATTTCTTCAATTTTTGATAGGCCAAGCGTTCGCCATCAACTGGAACCTTACCAACCTGTTTAAAACCTAGTTTTTCAAAGATATGCTGCATGGCCTTATTTGCAACATGCGTATCTGAGCGAAAATCTAGATAATCAAAACCTTCAATCAAGCCCTCTAAGAAGGTTTGAGCAACTCCCTGTCCCTGCACATCTGCAGCCACAGCGATACGGTGAAAGACTAGGTACTCTGACTCTCCAGCTTGCCATTTTCCTTCATAAATGGCTTCATAGGCTTCCTCTGGACTCTTGGTCACAGCAGCATAGGCTAGCAGTTCTCCCTCTTCCAAGGCTACGTAGGCTTGACCTGAGATAATATCCTCAATAATAATATCAGCATTTGGATAGCCATTTTGCCACTGGTCACTACCAGCATCTGCTAAACATTTCTTGGCTTCCTCAATCACCTGCATAATGGCATCTACTTCATTTGGAAAAGCTAAACGAATCTCCATCTTTTCTCCTCTTTTCTGACTAGTTTCTCCCATCATAGCATAATTTAAGCCTTTTCACAAGCAGTTAAAACTTGACTTTTTGTTTTTGTTATTTTATAATCTAGTTATTAAAACTAGATAAAAAGGAGTTGGAAATGAAAACTACCTTTTCCTACCCAAAATGGACAGAAATTCCAAATATTGACCTCTATCTGGATCAGGTTTTACTCTATGTCAATCAGGTCTGCGCCCCTATCTCTCCTGATAAAGACAAGGGACTAACAGCATCTATGGTCAACAATTATGTCAAACATGGTTACCTGACAAAGCCTGACAAGAAAAAATACCAACGCCAACAGATTGCCCGTCTGATTGCTATCACAACCCTCAAATCTGTCTTTTCTATTCAAGAAATCGCTCAGACACTCAATACTCTCCAAAGTCAAGCCAGTTCAGACCAACTCTACGATGCTTTTGTGAACTACATGAACAATGGGATTGATCCAGAAAATCCTATTATCCAAAGTAGCTGCCAAACCGTTAAACTCTATCATCAAACTCTAGACTTAATCCATCATACTCAAGAGGAGGTAATCCGATGAACACTAGTCTTAAACTCAGCAAACAACTCAGTTTTGGAGAGGAGATTGCTAATAGCGTGACCCATGCTGTGGGGGCAGTCATCATGCTCATCTTGCTCCCTATTTCATCCACCTATAGTTATGAAGCACACGGATTTTTATCCTCTATCGGTGTATCCATTTTCGTTATCAGTCTCTTTCTCATGTTCCTATCATCCACCATTTATCACTCTATGGCCTACGGTTCAACCCACAAATACGTCTTGAGAATCATCGACCATTCGATGATTTATGTGGCTATCGCAGGCTCTTATACGCCAGTCGTCTTAACCTTGATGAATAACTGGTTTGGCTATCTAATTATTGCCATCCAATGGGGAACGACCATCTTTGGTATTCTCTATAAAATCTTTGCTAAAAAGGTCAATGAGAAATTCAGCCTTGCTCTTTACCTGATTATGGGCTGGTTGGTTCTGGCTATCATTCCTGCCATTATCAGTCAAACAACACCAATCTTTTGGAGCCTTATGGTAACTGGCGGACTCTCTTATACAGTTGGAGCTGGATTTTATGCAAAGAAAAAACCTTATTTCCACATGATTTGGCATCTCTTTATCCTAGCTGCGTCCGCACTCCAATACATTGCCATTGTTTATTACATGTAAAAAAGACAAGGTTTTTTATCCTTGCCTTTTAGTTTTAGTATTGCTTTGGTTTCAATGTCAATAAGTGTGTTCTTTTTGAATCAGTAACTATTCCAATTTATCTATCTTGAAATAAATAAAATCCTTTTGTAATACTATAAAAAATAACTAACAAAGAAATAACTATAAGACTCGGTTGCCAAAAACCCGATATATCTACTACACTTTGGCCTAAAAGTTGGCCAATAAAGCTAACTAAAATTAAAATAATTAAATTGAAAATTACTGATACTAATAAAATTAACACCGAATGTATTATTGCCTCGCCTATACGTATTTTAAAAAGTTGTAATCTTGACACTCCCAGTGTCTTTAACTGTTTAATGTCCTCAATATCTTTATTAGAAGATAAAATTGTAAGAGAAATAGAACTAGTAATAATCAGAATAATTGGTGCAGACATATAAGCAATAAAGGAAGCTCTTGCTTCGTTTACTCCGTTTGCTGTATTCATGAATGAATACATATTTTGGGTGTAAAGAATAAACCCAGAAATGAGAGTTACTCCCATACTCATCGAAGTTTGTATACTTTTCAAATAGCTAGGATTGGATAGTAGACTCCAAAAGCCTATATTAATTACATAATTTTCAGTTGGAAATATCCTCATTAAAAATTTTATTAGAAACATTTGAATTGATGGAGATAGTGATTGAATAATAAGGATGTGAATAATTAATAAAAATAATACTATGCTTGACTGTTTTTCAATTATTTCTTTGTTTCTGATAAAACCTGCTGAAACAATAGAACCTATACATAGTAACCATAGGAATAAACGAACAGAGATGTTAACAAATCCAGCTACTGTAACTTTTCTTTTTTTCTTTTTTGGTTTTAATATTGATGATATTTTAAGTATTCGACTTGAATAAAAGTAAGCCCCTATCCCGACAATTGTTGGGACTATGAAAACACTCAATAAAATTGATTGAATGTTGGCTGTAATAACTAAATCAGGTAACTCATCTCTTCCTAATAAATTTTGTAAAAATTTGTAGTAACTATCTGCCATGATAAATGAAAGTATTGTACCAATACTACTAACAATCACTGCCATTAAATAAAACTGTCCAGATACTAATAAAGATAGCTGAGTTCTGCTTGCGCCTAAGATAGCCCATAATTGGTAATCCTTTTTAAAGATATCTATTAGCAGTCTTATATTATTTGAAATAAGGAAAAATAGAGTAGTCCCGCCAAAAATTATTAGCATTTGAAAAAGTTGTGAAGCGTTAATGTTAGCAGTCTTGATTGAACTAGCAATACCAAATAAAGATGTTCCAACAATTAGGCTAGATACAAATAGTAATGGTATTGTTCCTAACCATTGTCTTTTTGAGTACTGAAATTGGTAAATGATTAATTTTAGCATAATAAATCCTCCTCAAATTAATCTTTACTACTTTCAAGTGCTTGGTAGAGCTCATCAGCTGAAGGTTTAATAATTTGTCGAGATATCTTTCCGTCTTTTAAAATGAGTGCTCTGTCAGTTTTTGAAGCCAACTCAATATCATGAGTGACCATAAGAACACATTTTCCTTGACTCGCTAAATTACGAAGTGTTTCAAATATAAGTTTTCTTGAGACGCTGTCCAGAGCTCCTGTTGGCTCATCAGCAAAAATAATTTTACTATCAGCTATTATTGCACGAGTAATAGCCACTTTTTGCTGTTCTCCACCTGATAAGGTAGCAACTAATGATGATAGTTCTGCTTTAAAATTCAAACTATCCAACATTTTTTTTACTTTATTGCTATCAACACTCTTTCCTGAGAGTCTCAGAGGAAGTGTAACATTTTCTAGTACAGGTAGAGCAGGTACCAGATTATAGTTTTGAAAAATTATTGCAATATCTTGTCTTCTAAATTTAGCAAGCTTCCCTTCTTTTAAGGTATATGGATTTACACCATTGATAACAACTTCGCCACTTGTTGGTTCAGATAAACTTGATAAGCAACTTAGCAAAGTAGACTTTCCAGAACCACTGACACCAAGTATTGATACAAATTCCCCATAATTGACAGATAAGGAAATATCTTTCAAAATAGAGACAGTTTTGTCTTGCCCTAACAAAAATTCTTTTGAAAGGTTTGAGACTTTAACAGCTACATTATTAACCATAATAAATCCTCCTGATTCCAGTGTCATCTTTGATTTAATTATACAATATTGGAATTCTATTAATATCAAGTAAGTAACTTATGAAACATATTTTTAATGGATAAAATTTCTATTTCCTCTGGAACTCGAATAAAGGTCTTTAGCATACTAAGAATTTTTTCTATTACCATAATAGTATCATAAATGATGCTTGATTGAAAGCGTAAACATAGCTTTCTTAAGAGGTACAGCTATTCTATACAAAATTTAAACATAAAACTTAGGTATACTTAATAAATGAGAATTAAAGTTAGCTATAACGAAGACAGTAGCATATGTAAAACTCTAAGCAGGCTCTGCCTGCTTAGAGTTTTACAATCGAATTTCCTAAAGAGGAAGCAAGATGAAAGCCGTCATTGCTTGTGCTCATAAGATTCTCAGAATCATTTACAAACTACTCTCCACTAACCAGACTTATCAAAAAGAAAAGGCGCTAGAACTGAGAAAACAGTCCTAACACCCAAATTAAAAAAATTTCAATTACAGTATAGCACAGGAAGTGATTTTTTGAGCTTTTTTACTGTCTTTTTTCTTTACACATATTGATAAAGTACTGGTGCAAGCGCACATCATCAGTCAATTCTGGATGAAAAGAGGTTACCAGCATATTTTTTTCTTGGGCTGCAACGATTTGATTATCAACTCTTGCTAGAATTTCTACACCCTCTCCAACACTACTGATAATTGGACCACGGATAAAGGTCATTGGAATCTGACCAACTCCCTTACATTCTGCTTCCGTGTAGAAACTTCCTAATTGGCGCCCATAGGCATTGCGCTCGACCACCATATCCATAGTTCCTAGATGACTCTCTTCTTGAGAAGTGATTTCCTTAGCCAGCAAAATTAAGCCCGCACAGGTTCCAAAGGCTGGTAAACCAGAGAGAATGGCTTCTCGAATGGGGATCAACATGTCCTGGTCTCGTAAGAGCTTGCCCATGGTTGTAGACTCACCACCAGGCAAAATCAAACCAGACAAGTCACTCTGATGTTGATGAAAATCCTCTAAATTTCTGATTTCAACACTCTCAACACCTAATTGATCTAGTACTTTTTCATGTTCTGCAAAGGCACCTTGCAAGGCCAATATTCCGACTTTCATCTATTTTCCTCGCTCTGCCATGAGAATTTGGATTTCATTTTCATTAATACCAACCATGGCTTCTCCTAAATCTTCAGAGATTTGAGCTAAAATTTGAGGATTACGGAAATTAGTTACCGCTTTGACAATGGCACTCGCTCGTTTAACAGGATCTCCTGACTTAAAAATACCTGAACCGACAAAGACACCCTCTGCCCCTAATTGCATCATCAGTGCAGCATCTGCTGGCGTTGCAACGCCTCCAGCTGCGAAGTTTACAACTGGCAATTTCCCATGTTCATGGACATATTGAACCAATTCTACAGGAACTTGCAAGTCCTTGGCAGCAACATAAAGTTCGTCCTCACGTAGGTTTTGAATGCGGCGAATTTCCTGATTCATCATACGCATATGACGAACAGCTTGGACGATATCCCCTGTCCCCGGTTCTCCTTTTGTACGAATCATAGAAGCACCTTCAGCGATACGACGCAAGGCTTCACCCAAGTCCTTAGCTCCACAGACAAAAGGAACTTGGAATTCTTTCTTGTCCACATGGAAACGGTCGTCAGCTGGAGATAAAACTTCACTCTCATCGATATAGTCAATTTCAATAGCCTCTAAAATCTGAGCCTCAACAAAATGCCCGATTCTGACCTTGGCCATTACTGGAATACTAACCGCCTCTTGAATTTCCTTAATCATCTTTGGATCACTCATACGGGAAACACCACCAGCTGCACGAATATCAGCTGGAATCCGCTCCAAGGCCATGACAGCTGCCGCACCAGCAGCTTCTGCAATACGAGCCTGTTCAGGATTTTGAACGTCCATGATAACTCCGCCCTTAAGCATCTGTGCCAAGTTTTTATTTAATTCATATCTATTTTCAGTCATTTGTTGTATCCTCATCATTTGTATTGGTAGCTACCATTTCATTTTAAGTCAGAAAAGGATGAACCACAAGATAAAAAAATCATAATTGTATGGGTACACATCGACTTAAAAAACTATCTGACCGTTAATCAAGGCCAGATAGTTCATCATTTTATTTTTCAGCAGTAAGGGCAGCCATTGTGATGTAGTTGTATGGTTTGTTGAAGTGTGGCAAGAAGAAGAGATCTGTCAATGCCAATTTATCAATTGTTACATGCTCTTGGATAGCAAGTGAGAACATATGGATTCCCATGCTGATTGCAATATCATGTGAAACCATTTGGGCACCAAGAATTTCACGGCTATCTTTGTCAAAGACAATCTTAATCGCTACTTCATGGTTATCATGTTTCATGAATTCTGGTTTTTGAAGATCGTTAAAGCCTGTTTCACTTGCATTGTAACCAGCAGCTTTTGCCTTTTCAAGAGTCAAACCAGTTGAAACCATGTGAAGTCCGTAAATTGAGATACCATTTGATCCTTGCACACCGATTCCTTCCAATTCATGGCCACAAGCATTGTAGGCACCAACGATACCAGTACGAACAGCATTTGAAGCAAGGGCGATGTAACTTGTGTCTTTACGAGCGTTGTCATAAACAGTCGCACAGTCACCAACGGCAAATACACCTGGAAGTGATGTTTCTTGTTTCTTGTCTACAAGGAAGGCACCGTTGCGGAAGAGTTCAATCTTACCATCAGCAAGAGCTGTGTTTGGACGGAAACCAACTGCAAGGATAACCATGTCCACATCGAAAGTTTCTTTATCAGTAATCAAGCGTTCAACTTTACCGTCACCTTCAATTGCTTTAACAGTTTGACCTAGAGCCAAGCGGATGTTGTGGTCTTCCAAGTTCTTCGCCATCATTTGTGTGAAGTCTTTGTCATAGTAACCGTTCAAGACAGTATCAACGATATCAACAAGGACAACTTCTTTTCCAAGACGTTCAAAGGCTTCAGCAAGTTCAACACCGATGTAACCACCACCAACAACGGCGATACGGTCAAGGTGTTGGCTCTTATCAGCAAGTTTATTGATCACTTCTTCAGCATTTTGGTACAATTTCACAAATTGTACGTTTTCAAGAGTTGCTTTAAATTCGCGGTTTCCTTTAACAATTTCAACACCTTCGATTGGTGGCAAGATTGGTGTAGAACCTGTAGCGAAAATCAATTTCTCGTATGATTCTTTGTGCTCTTTTCCTTCAACTTCTGCAGTAACTACTTTGTTATCATAGTCGATTGAAAGAACTGGTGAGTTCATGTACACCTTAGCACCTTTTGCTTCCAATTTTTCTTTATCAGAATAGAACAAGCCTTCAGCACCGTCAATTTGTTCACCAATCCAAAGGGCCATTCCACATCCTAGGAAAGAGATGTTAGAGTTTTGGTCAAATACAACGATCTCATTCTCATTTCCAAAATTATCCAACATGGTATTAATACATGCTGTACCAGCGTGGTTAGCACCAACTACAACGATTTTACTCATAGAAAAATTCCTACCTTCAATTTTAAATTTACCCTTCTAGTATAACATTTACTGTTAGCGTTTACAAGAGTTTAACTAATTTTCCCGATTTTTTTGTAAAAAATTGTAAACAATCTGTATCTTAACACGGATTCTTGCAATTTTTCTTCATTCCGTAAGCATATTTCTTGACATCTTTACAAATTTTATTTGTGAAAACGCTGACTTTATGGTATGCTAGTATCATGGAAAGAAAATATAAGGGATTAAATTTAATATTAATTCACTATGTTTTACCTTCTTTTCATAAGAGAAAGGAGTTGATAGCTTGCCTCTTAGTTCACATTCCGAAAGGCTAATGGGGACTACTATCACTATTTCATTAGTAGATGAGCGAGCCGATATCTTGCTCCAAAAATCCTTTGATTTACTCAGAGAGCTAGAATACCGCTTCAATGCCAATAGCCAAGAATCTGAGTTGATGGAAATCAATCATCAAGCTGGAATAGCCCCCGTCAAGGTTCATCCGGATCTGTTTGAGCTGATTTCACTTGGTTTAGAGCATAGCCTAGCGCCCTCTAGTCATCTCAATATCAGCATTGGTCCCTTGATTCAAACCTGGCGTATCGGTTTTTCAGATGCCAAAGTTGCACAACCTCAAGAAATTAAAGAGGTGCTCCCTTTAATCAATCCTCATTATATTGAGTTAGAATCTACTACTTCCACTGTATTCTTAAAACAGAAAGGAATGAAGATCGATCTTGGTTGTTTAGCCAAGGGTTATAGTGCAGATAAGGTTGCCCAATTTCTGAGAGAAGAGGGAGTGACTTCTGCCTTAATCAATCTGGGAGGGAATATCCTGACCATTGGAAAAAATCAGGCAAGAGGGGATCAGCCTTGGCAAATTGGGATTCAAGACCCAGCCAATCCGAGGGGAAATCACTTAATGACTATCCCTGTTGTCAATCAATCTGTCGTGACTTCAGGTATTTATGAACGTCACCTGACTGTCGATGGAAAAGATTACCATCATATTTTTGACAGCCAAACAGGATATCCTATTGAAACGGAACTAGCTAGTCTGACAATCATCTCTGATAAATCAGTCGATGGTGAAATATGGACAACTCGTCTATTTGGAGAAAGACCCGCTTCTATCCTTTGGCAAGTCGAAAGTTTGGAGGGCATAGAAGCCATCCTCATCGATAAGGAAGGTCACCTAAGCTGTTCTTCAGGAATTCCTACTCTATAGAAACAGATGTTTCAATGGAGTTTTAAAATCGTATTATGTAAAAAGAGAAAGGAAATCTCATGTTAAAACTTATTGCTATTGTTGGAACAAATTCAAAACGTTCTACAAACCGTCAATTGCTTCAATACATGCAAAAACACTTTGCTAAAAAAGCTGAAATTGAACTTGTTGAAATTAAAGACATTCCTGTCTTCAACAAACCAGCAGACAAGAAAGTACCTGCTGAAATTCTAGAAATCGCTGCTAAAATTGAAGAGGCAGATGGTGTTATTATCGGTACTCCTGAGTATGACCACTCTATCCCAGCTGTTTTGATGAGCGCTCTTGCTTGGTTGTCTTATGGTATCTATCCACTTTTGAACAAACCAATCATGATTACAGGTGCTTCTTACGGCACACTTGGTTCATCACGTGCCCAATTACAACTTCGCCAAATCTTGAATGCTCCAGAAATTAAAGCAAGTGTCCTTCCAGATGAATTCTTGCTTTCACATTCTCTTCAAGCCTTCACCCCAAGTGGAGACCTAGTGGATCTTGATGTTATCAAAAAACTGGATGCTACTTTTGACGACTTCCGTATCTTTGTAAAAATTACTGAAAAATTGCGTAACGCACAAGAACTACTTCGCAAAGATGCTGAAGACTTTGACTGGGAAAATTTGTAAGATAGGAGACCAAAAAGAATGAAATTTGTTGGACTTGTAGGATCAAACTACGATCAATCATATAACCGTAAACTCTTGGAATTCATCCGTCGTCACTTCAAACTTAAATTTGAATTAGAAGTTCTTGAAATTGACGAAGTTCCAATGTTTAACCAAGACGAAAAATGGGACGAAAGTTTCCAATTACGTTATTTATATAACAAAATTACTCGTGCTGATGGTGTTATCATCGCTACTCCTGAGCACAACCACACAATCTCAGCTTCCCTAAAATCTGTTCTTGAATGGCTTTCATACGAAGTTCATCCATTTGAAAACAAACCAGTCATGATTGTGGGAGCATCTTACTACGACCAAGGTACTTCTCGTGCCCAAGTTCACCTTCGTAAGATTCTTGACGCTCCAGGTGTCAATGCCTACACACTTCCAGGAAATGAATTCCTTCTCGGTAAAGCTAAAGAAGCCTTTGATGTTAATGGGAATATCACAAATGAAGGAACTATTAATTTCCTTGAAACATGTTTAGACAACTTTGTAAAATATGTGGGAGTCGTTTCAAAATTGAAAAAACCAAAACCAATCGCACCAGAAGATTTATATTGTACAAATCCAATTGCAACTACCATTCAAGGAGTTGACCCTGATGATCCTGAATGGGTAGAAAAAGCAGCTGAGCTTGTTGGAGCTGTTTCTGGAGATACTTACGTTAAATTAGACCACGGTATCTTGACAGTTAACCAAATTGATATGTTCTTGAAAGCAATGCCATTTGAGTTGACATATGCGGATGATAATAACCAATTCTTGTACTACAATAACGCCCACCAAGATCCAAACACAATGTATGGTAAACGTGTGCGAGTTCAAGCAGGTAGCCGACTAGGAACAGTACATGCTTCTCTACCACCTGCAAGAATGAAAAACGTTGAGTGGGTTGTAGGCGTATTACGTAATGGTGATCAAGAGTATGTTCGTACAATTGTTCCGGGACAACCAGAAGGTGTAATTAATACTCATAACTATAAAGCAATGTACTATCCAGATGGCTCATATGCTGGAATTAATGAAATCATCTTTAATTTCCAACCATGGCTTGATTGGTACTTAGAAACAACTGGTCAACGTCTAGTTGGTGGAAATGCTGCAGCATCTGCTGGCGGACATGGTCACGGCGATGCAGATGCTACATCTGGAGCTTCTGATGCAGGTGATGCTGGAGGCCACGGTGGTGGCGCAGACGCTACATCTGGTGCAAGCAACTAATAGTAGTTTTAGGAACCATCTTGGTTCCTTTTTTAGCAAAAAAAGACTAGCAAACACAAACTGCTAGTCTTTTGGTATTATTTTATCTATCTTTGTTAAAAGAAAGAATATTTATTATGAATTTGGATCATCGAGACTACGGCCATGTAAACCTTTTTCACGTTGGACTTGACGTAGTTTCTCTGGTGTAACATCGTTTCCTTCTTCGTCCACAATTTTGATCCCTTCGATGTGGTGACGAACAGTGCGACGATAACCTTCGATGTACTCCTCACGTAGTTTGGCTTGTTCAACTTTTTCTTCTGGTGTCAAGCCTTCTGTTTTTTTCTTTTTGGCAAGCTCGTTAATACGATCAATTTTTTTAGGATCCATGTTTCTCTCCTTTATAATAAGATTTAATCCGTTTAACAGATTTTATTTGGTATTGATTTGGTTAAAACGAGCAAGTTTGGCTGCTTTTTTAGTTAAATGAGACAAGATTGCCAAACGATTTTGACGGACTGCCTCGTCTTCAGCCATAACCATGGTATTCTCAAAGAATGCATCAATGACTGGGCTAAGAGCAAAGAGCTGTTTCAATTGCTGACTGGCAGTCCCTGACAAAACGAGTGATTCTACTGCTTCTGCCAAGGCTTTCTCTTCTTCATTCTCAAAGAGAGCTGAATCAACTGTAGCTACTCCTTCTGCCTTCTTAGCCAAGTTAAAGGCACGAGAAAGTGATTCAACAGATGGTTTGAAATCTTCTTCCTTACTTGCTTCTACGAGAGCACTTGCTGCTTCCAACATATCTGCCACAACAAAGTTCGAACTTGCAAGTACTGCTTCCTTAATATCTTTTGGAGTAGAGCCCATCATCTTATCAACACGAGCCTTGATAAAGTCCATAACCTCTGTCTTATTTTCATAAGTTAAGCTGTCAAATTTCAAAGCATAAAGGCTATCAATCAACTCATCCATAGCAATGTGCCAACCAAAGGCATCCAAGATACGAACCACACCTTGCGTCGCGCGACGAAGGGCATACGGGTCATTAGAACCTGATGGAATCAAGCCTACTGAGAAGAAACTCAAAATCGTATCTAATTTGTCTGCAATAGCAAGCACTGCACCGACCTTACTCTCTGGAAGTTCTCCTTCAGCTGATGTAGGCATGTAGTGTTCACGAATAGCAGCTGCTACCGCTGGAGTTTCCCCAGCAAGAAGGGCATATTTTTCACCCATAATTCCTTGGAGCTCGTCAAATTCACCAACCATCCCAGTCAACAAGTCAAACTTGTAAATGGCTGCTGCACGGGCTAAGTCAATCGTTTCATCCGCTGACAAACCAGCCTTTTCTGCCAAGAGAATAGCAATCTGACCCGTACGAATCATGTGTTCACGAAGGGAACCAATTTTCTCATGGAAGGTTACATTGTTTAATTTTTCAACAAGGTCAGAAATCACCAATTTTTGGTCTTCACGCCAGAAGAATTCTCCGTCTTCTAAGCGGGCTACCAAAACTTTTTCATTTCCTTTGATGACATTTTCCAAATGCTCTGCATTTCCGTTACGGACTGAAATGAAGTTTGGCAAGAGTTTGCCATTTTGATCACGAACAACAAAGTAACGTTGGTGTTCCTTCATCGAAGTCACCAAAACTTCTTCTGGAACTTCAAGGTATTTGGCATCAAAGTTTCCCATAAAGGCAGTTGGGTATTCAACCAAGTTCAAGACTTCATTCAGCAAATCAGCATCGATTTCGATACGTACACCATGTTCAGCTTCGATTGCTTTGATTTGATCAACAATCATTTGCTCACGTTCACGTGGATCTGCAATTACAAACTGTGCACGAAGGTCTTCTTCATAGCTCAATGCTGACTGAATCTTAGTTTCTTGTCCCAAGAAACGATGACCACGGCTCACACGACCGCCCTTGATATCAAGGAAATCCAAGTCAAACTCTTCTTCATCTAAAAGAACAGTCAAAGTGTGAACAGGACGAATGTATTCAAAACTATTTCCAGCCCAGTGCATGCTGACAGGGAAAGTCAGTGACTTCAAGACATCCACAACACCTGGAACAATGGCTTCAACTGCTTGACCAATTTCTTCCTTAGTGACATAGACATATTCTTCACCCTTGGTTTCACGGAATTCGATATCTTCAACTGTCAAGCCTTTTCCACGGACAAATCCTTGAGCTGCTTTGGTGAAGTTCCCATCACTATCCAAGGCAATTTTCTTTGCTGGACCCTTGAAATCTTCTGTCAAATCAGACTGCTTGTCTGCCAAACCAGTAACTCGAACAGCCAAACGACGTGGTGTTGAGAAGGTTTGAATATCTTCAAAAGACAGACGGTTTTCCTTGAGGAAGGCTGCCATTTTTTCACCTAATTGTTTTTCACTTGGTGTGACAACATAGGCTGGTAATTCTTCAAGACCGAGTTCTACTAATAAGTTTTTTGTCATGTTTTTTCCTTTACATTTTCTTCAATCTTTTTTGATATGCACCTTAGGTACTGGGGACGTCGCTAACTAACTTTGTGAGTCTGTATGGAAATCCAATACTAAATTGATCAAGATTTCCAACAGTCTCATCAAAGTGGATTTAGCTGACTGATTTTTGAACCTAAGGTTTCAAAAATCCCCACATAACAGTACAGCAGTGCATATCCCTCTAGCAAGTCTTCGACTTGCCTCTAACGATTTTAGAGCACAGTATTACTCACTATTCTGCGTCTTCTGCTAAGAGTTTAGCCCGTGTTGCTTCATCCAAAAGTGGGTAGCCTAGGCGTTTTCGTTCTGCGACAAAGGTTTTGGCTACGACACGGGCCAAGTTACGGATACGTGCGATATAGCCTGCACGCTCTGTTACAGATACGGCACCACGCGCATCAAGCAGGTTAAAGGTGTGTGAACATTTGAGAACATAGTCATAGGCAGGGTGAACCAAGCCTTCTTCCAAAGCACGACCAGCTTCTTTTTCAAACTTATCAAAGTTTTCAAGCAACATTTCTTGATCCGAAATTTCAAACGAATATTTTGAGTGCTCGTACTCAGGCTGGATAAAGATTTCTCCGTATTTTACACCATCGGCCCACTCGATATCATAGACAGAATCAACTTCTTGAATGTAAGAAGCCAAACGCTCCAAACCATAGGTAACTTCCGCAGTCACAGGGCCAGTTGCCAATCCACCAACTTGTTGGAAATAAGTGAATTGAGTAATTTCCATCCCATCAAGCCAAACTTCCCAACCAAGACCAGCTGAACCAGTTGATGGGTTTTCCCAGTTGTCCTCAACGAAACGAATATCGTGTTCCAAAGGATTGATTCCCAATTTTTCCAAAGACTCAAGGTAAAGTTCTTGGATGTTTGATGGAGAAGGTTTCATAACCACTTGGAATTGGTGGTGTTGGTAAAGACGGTTAGGGTTTTCCCCGTAACGACCGTCAGCAGGACGACGGGATGGCTCTACATAGGCTGCATTCCATGGCTCAGGTCCGATAGCACGAAGGAAAGTGTAAGGACTCATTGTTCCCGCACCTTTTTCATTATCATAAGCCTGCATAAGCATACAACCTTGGTCATTCCAAAATTGTTGCAAAGTAAGAATGATTTCCTGGAAAGTCAATTTTTTAGACATTGTTTACTCCTTTTTCTATAAATTACTTGCGACACGAGTCTGCCTCGTCGATTATACGAGGCAAGACGAGTTAGTACTGCGTCTAGCTCAGGCACTCTAGTGCTGAGCGTGAGGCAGTCCGACTGTAAGGAGGTCTCTGCCACTGACGCAGTGGAAAGTCAATTTTTTAGACATTATTTCCTCCTTTAATTTATATTATCTTTTTAGCTTTATTTATCAAGCAACCAAGAAAAAGCTGGGGCCTGAAAAATATGACGTTTGGGAACAGTTTGTAAATTCTGATCGCATTCATCTATTGTACCTAATTTCAAAGCACAGACTTCTGGTATATTTTCTTGAACAGTGAAAATTTGACTATGACAGTTCTGGCAGTAATAACGCTGTTTTCCTGGAGAAGAACTATAGGAAACAAGCTTTTCTTTTCCATGCAATACTAGCTTTTCACTGCTAACTTTAGCATTAACTGTATAAGCAGACGCAGTTGCTTTCCGACAAAATGAGCAATGACAAAAAACTAATTCCGATAATTCCTCATCTAGAGTGTAGGTCACTGCTTTACATAAACAAGATCCTTTAAGCATTATGCTCCTTTCTACTTAGGCATTAGACGAATTCAAAAAGAACCGCATTTCAACACCCAAGCCTTGCGACTAGGGGCGTCAGAAACGCGGTTCCACCCTAATTTATTACTTCATTGTTTTTGAAAATACTACAGAAAGCGCCAGTTCTTTATTTTGCCCTACTTGGCTCCCACTATCCCAAGCTCGCTTGAAGAACGCCATAAGACTTTCTTTCCTGTTGACTATTATATCAGAATTGTAACATACTGTAAATCAAAAACTATAGAAAGATGTATAGTATTCTCTACTCACTTTTTGAAAAAGTTGCAAGTCCAATAACTGACAATAAGAGAGAAATTCCAGAAATACTTAGAATAATAGAAATCATGTTATTCTCACCAGTAGCTGGTAATTGTTTTCCTTCTTTGTTGACTGTAGCTAAAAGCACTTGTTGACCACTTCCAGCTAGTGTTTTATTCTCATGATTAGCTTCTATAATTGATGGAGTTTTCTCAATTTTATCATTGCTAATTGAAGGCTTAATAGTTGAGACTTGTCTATTGTGACTTACTAATTTAACAGGTTGCACTTGAGAAACTGGCTTAATCGATGCAACTGGTTTAGCTGGATTAACTGCCTTAACTGGTACAACTGGTTTAGTTGGATTAGCTGGATTAGCTGGTTTAATCGTTACAACTGGTTTAGTTGGAATCTCTACTTTATTAGCCTTCAGTTTTACAGTCGTCTCTTTTAGAGCATTGATTACTGAATTAATTTCTTCTTGACTAGCTTCTGAATTTTCTAAAAGTAGCTTAGCTTTGCTGAAAATAAGATTATATGCATCCTTCTCCTCTTTGCTAGCTGTCAAAAATCTTGGATCTTTGTCTTGGAACTTCACTTCATCCACGATAACATTTTTTAGGCTCATGAAATCTGTTTCTTTCCCATTCAGCTGTTCTTGTGCTTTCAAGAAAGTGGTCAATAGACGATCGATTTCATCCTGAGTTATCAAATCTTTTGTAATTAATAATGCTAAGAGTTTAAATTCACGATCATATTGACCTTTGCGTTCTTGATCAGAATTTATATATTTACCTTTTTTAACTGTCTCAGCATATGCTTTAATGGCATTCTTCAATGATGTGATATCAGATTCCTTACCATCCAATGTTTGCATAGCAGACTCTAAAGCCTTAACAATTTGGTCAATTTTATCTTGGTTAAGTTTACTTCCCAATGCTAGTTGGGCATCTTTGACACTTTGGTCAAACATCTCTTTTAAATTCTGTTTTGTATTATAATATCTTGGAGTTTTAACTACTTCCATTTGTTTATTTAAAGCTGCAATCAAGGCTAACTTAGAAACAACTGAAAGTGACAAAACATTATTTTGACCAAACAGAACTTTAAATGGTTGAAGATTATCAAGTAATTCATAACCGTTTGACAGATTTACAAGAACCTTATATTCACCAGGAATCACTTTCTTACCATAAGAATGTTTACCATATGTTTCAGCTGGCAAGACTTGACTCTGACCGTCTTCACCTACTAAAGTAATCGTTGTAGTTCCAGGAACAGCTTGATTGAAGCCAATTGTTACTGGGGCATATTTCATTTTGTTAGCCAAGAAGGTAATAGTTTGAAAACTATTTTCTTTCGTTAAATCAAATTCCTTAGATAGAGCACTCACAAATTTCAACTCTGTACGGTCATAGCTAAAAATTTCTGCAACATAATGTCCAAATTTCAAGAAATTAATATCTTTTGATTTATCAACAGTTACATATTGGCCTTCACTATTTTTAATGCGATAAACATAAGTCGTATCAATCTCACTCTTTGTTTTATTACTTAATATAGCAATTTTTACACGGCCACTATTTTCTTCACCTACAAGATTTTTTAGAGATATAAAGTCTACATTTCCCGCAAAGTCTTCCACATAATAGAAGATTTTCGATTTATCAATGTTCTTAGGAAGTGTATAACTACCATCTTCATTTTGTTTGATAATTTGATACTGTTCGATTTCTGAATCTGTCGATTCTCTATTTTCAGAAGGACGAATATAAAAGACTTTTTCTAAAAGAATTCCCCCATTTCCTACATCCTGAGGTTTACGAGCTATAAATTGTTCTTGATCTTTTTGAGAACGAATATATCCCGAAGTAATCAGAGGTTTTTGTGTATCAATTTGAATTTTAAATGTTGTGTATTGTTCTTCAGCTCCAGGGACATCTGGCTTATAACTAATAACATAGTCATAAATTCCATCAGAGACTCGATTTCCGTTAGAATCTTTTCCTCCCCAAGCTGTTTTATCTAGAACGTAACTTCTTGGATTTCTAGTATCGCCATCAAAATAATTTTTTACAAGGTCTGTTGGACGACTTTGCCAAATAGGGTGACTATGTGTTGTATCTGAAGAATCATAAACTGTTGCACGAAGATTTACCAAGTTTCTATAAACAAGAGTTTTAAATTGAACAGAATCTTTATTACCATCATCGTTTGGTGAGATAGCAAGGCGGATGTTCCCCTTTTCATCTAATTGAAGATGGTATTTTCCTTCGGCATCTTGTTTCACTCCGAGTACAGTCACTCGATTTCCTTGACGCTCTGCTTTTAAAACATTTAAATCATTTTCAGAACTTGTTAAATAAGTTGCATCGTCCGAAGGTGAAATTTCTGGATTATCTTTATCAATTTTAGAGTAAAATCCACTTTTTCCTTCCTGAATCAAATTATAAATTGGTTTTTCTATTGCAGGTAGATTTTGGAATTCTCCCTTAAATCCCATAAATGGTAAACCAATAACAGAACCATCATCTGCAGGATTGACAAATCTAACAAATCCTTCTAGAAAATAACCATTTGGCATTATTTTACTAAGTTCTTCAGTAAACTTACTTGTATCTACTCTAACTGTTACCGTCTTCGTACTATGAGCTTTCACAGTTACTTCAGGCCAGACTGTTTCAGTTAGTTTTCGTGGACGGAGAGTGAATTTCCCTTCGTTAACTTCATCCGTATTTGTATTTACAAGCATCTTCAATGTTTGGTCTTTGTCCGAAATATTATGAATTGTAACTTCAAAGGTAAATTTATCACCAACATTGCCAAGAGTAACACTTGGATAGTTATTTGTACCTGTTACAAATAGATCTGTGCTGGTTGCTGCCATCGTGTCAACTACACCGGCACCTTGCTGACGTGGAGAAGTATAGGCTCCAGTTTGTTTATTAAAATGTGGTTTTGCAGTAGACATAATTAAAGCTTTTACAATCTCTGAAATTTGACTAGCTGATAATTCAGAATGTTTCTTTGCTAAATATTCTTTGACTAATGCTGCGACACCAGCTATATGAGGAGCCGCCATACTTGTTCCACTGATACTTCCATAACTATTGTCATTAAATGATGAATAGATATTTCCACCAGGTGCAGTAACATCTGGTTTCAATTGTCCATCTGTTGTAACTCCCCAACTTGAAAAATCTGACAATTGGTCTGCAACATCTGATTTACGATTATCCATCTTATGATTAAAGACAATTTTATACTGACCAGATTTAAGAATTTCACCATAATGTTTTGAAATAAAGACAGATGGGATTTTCTTAGCATCACCTGTAACAGACATACTAACATTTGCACCTTCAACGTTGTTATAAATTAAAACTCCAGCTGCACCGTGTTGAAGAGCATTTTTAATCTTATCAGAGAAATGGATTTTACCACGTTGAATCAGTGCTAACTTGCCTCTTACATCAATATTAGCAAAATCTTCTTCACGACCAATACCCGCTGCTACATATTCGTATTCTTTCCCTTTTTCAAAATCTTTTTCTGCTTCAGGTCTATTAAAATCAAACTTACCATAATCAAGTTTAGTATCATTTTCTAAACCTTTTACTTCAAAGACTTCAGTAGTTAGAATTTTATTATTAATCGAAGCAACAGAAATTGAATCTTCTACTGTAGAGGGATTTCCAACCAGTCCGTAATCAGGATTTTCTGCTAATGGTTGTGAAAAACCTCTACCGAAAGTATTGCTATTACCAGCAGCAATAACAACAGATACTCCTTTAGCACGTGCTCTTTTTNCTGCTTCAATAATATCTGAACCTGCATCTACCGTTGAACCCGCACCTGCACCCAAACTCATATTGATCACATCTGCACCTAACGCAACTGCGTCATCAATGGCTTTTACATAAAAGGCAGATGCTGTAGTTTTATCTCTGTCTGAAAAAACTCTCATAAACATTATTTGAGCTTCTGGTGCAACTCCATATACCTTCTCAGAATTCGGAGCTTTATTAACTGGATTTCCAGCTACAATACCAGTAACGTGCATTCCATGAGACTCTTTTTCAGCCTCTTTTATATTATCTGTTCCATCAAAGTAATCATAAGCATATACTACCTTGTCACTGTACCATTTCCCATAGTCAATACCAGCAGCCTTTTTAGCTTTTTCGATATCATTCTGATTTTTAAATTTCGCCTTTGACGGATCAGAAATACGCAGAACCTCATGATTCAAATCAAGCCCTGAATCTATAACAGCGACTACAGTACCTTCCCCTTTGTATCCTTCTTCCCATGTTTTAGGAACAGTAATCATTTCATTACTGGAGATACTATTTGGCTTTTCTTTATGTCTGCTTTGAGATAAGGACTGTGATTGTGAACTTTCGGAAGAAGAACTGCTTTTTACTGCTGATTCTTCCTTCTTCTCTTCACTTTTTATAGCAGTCTTTTCTTGCTGTATGATTAAAACCTTATCTGACTTACTATCTCTATCCTCTATAGAATCATCTTTTTTTAATGACTCTGTCACTTCTGTTTTTTCCTTTGAAGAAGAATTTAGAGCATTCTTGTCAGCCGTGACTGGCGGTGCGAGCTTATTTGAATCATCTAATTTATTAATTGTTACTGCATGTGTAACTTGATTGGATGTTTCAATTTTTCCCTCATCGGCACTAACCTGTACGAAAGTAAATCCGAATACAAAGACCGATAGCAGAAAAATCGTTGCTATTCGGTACTTTTTATGACAAAAATCTTTGCAATCTCCCATAAAACCACTCCTTTTTATTTAAATTAAAAGTATTATATCCTAAATTATCTGAAAATTCTATCAAAAAAATATTTTGTAACAAAATTGTAATGTTAATCATATCATACGATTTAATACTCAATGAAAATCAAAAAGCAAACTAGGAAGCTAGCNGTAAACTGTACTTGAGTAAGGTAAGGCGACGCTGAAGTGGTTTGAAGAGATTTTCGAAGAGTATAAACATAAAAAAATTAGCCTTGAGTGATACAAGACTAAATTTCTTTATTGAAAAATTACTTACTATTGAATTGGTCTTTCAGNAACCTTCTTACTGATTACGGTCATAGAATAATTCGTGTGATTTTAATCGTGAATTAAGCATTTCTGGAACTGTTACAAAGTCATAACCTTGCCCTTTCAAATAGTCAATAACCTTCGGTAAAGCATGTACCGTCTCAGCATGGATATCATGCATGAGAATAATAGAACCATTCTTGACTTGACGCTGAATTTCTGTCAAAATAGCTGCTTCATTTTTACTCTTCCAATCCAGACTATCCACATCCCACATAATAAAGCTCAAATCTAAGCTATTGCGAATGTCGTCTGTAATGGCTCCATAAGGCGGACGCATGAGTTTGGAACTAGAACCCAACACTTTAGTTAGCGCATCCTCAGTATCAGTAATCTGTTTTTTAGCGTCATCAAGCGAAAGTTTTGAAAGAACTGGATGGCTCCAACTATGGTTTCCAATGACATGGCCATCCGATTTCATACGTTTCAAAATCTCTTCATTTCCAGAGACATTCTTACCTAAAACAAAGAAAGTAGCCTTAATTCCATACTTAGAAAGAGTATCTAATGCTTGATTTGTTGTTGCAGGATTTGGTCCATCATCAAAAGTCAAGGCTACTACTTTACGATTTTTCTTCTCAAAATAAGCTTTATAAAGTTCCGCATCCTTATCTAGAAAATATGAAGACTGAATAAGCTCAAAGAAACTAGATACTGGCAAGGCAATCTCATCCAGATTTTCAACTGCCTGACTTGGATAAAGGATAATCTGACTATCCTTATAATCAAAATTCCATGTAGACAGGTCTTGGTCAGACAAGCCTTTAACTATCTGATCAATTTTGTCTTGTTCTAATTTCTTATCCTGTAAGAAAGAAGTCAGTTCTTTTATCAGTTTCTCTTTAGCCTTACTAGCATCTGAAAATAATTTATCAAGGGTAAAAGATTTACCATCTTCTGTCAAATGCACTTTCGCTAGACTAGTTTTCTCTATCTCTTCAACTTTTGACGATGTTAAATCATAGACTTGTTTCATCACACTTCGGTTGACAATCCCTTTTAAAGTCGAGTCCTGTTTTTCCGTATAATAAAAAACCAGATTTTCTTTGTCTTCCAGATTTTTCTTGATATCCTGTGTCATGATTTCTTTTACGGACGAAATCACTTGTTCTCCTTGGAGAGGATAATAGGCAATCACTTCATCTTGTCCCTTACGAAAATGATCCTTCTGATTTCCTTCACTCAATTGATCATCTTTCTCTTTTTTGAGAGATTCAATCTTTTGTTCAAAACTTTGTTTTGTATAAACTTTGTAACCAATCATCGTTCCAAGGACACAAATACTTACTGAAAAGATAGCTACTAGAGCTATTAAACTCATTCTTATCTTATCGTGATTCTCACGTTTTGCTCTACTTATACCCATAAGACCATCATATCAAATTCAAGCTATAATTTCAATGATTAACGGAGATTATAATATATCGAAAAAAGAGGGACTACCCTCTTTCTCCAATTCATTTATTTGACAGCTTCTTTCAAAGCATCAACCTTGTCCAGACGTTCCCATGGAAGGTCAATATCTGTACGTCCCATGTGTCCATAAGCCGCTGTTTGACGGTAGATTGGACGTTTAAGATCCAGCATTTGGATAATTCCTGCAGGACGAAGGTCAAAGATTTGACGTGCTGCTTTTTCAAGCTTGCTTTCAGCTACTGTTCCTGTACCGAAAGTATCGATACGAACAGAGACAGGTTGCGCAACACCGATTGCGTAAGCCAATTGTACTTCCGCCTTCTTAGCAAGACCTGCTGCAACGATATTTTTGGCAATATAGCGAGCCGCATATGACGCAGAACGGTCCACCTTAGTCGCATCCTTACCAGAGAAGGCACCACCACCATGACGAGAGTAGCCACCATAGGTATCCACGATAATCTTACGACCAGTCAAGCCTGAGTCTCCTTGAGGTCCACCGATTACAAAGCGACCAGTTGGATTGATGAAGAATTTTGTTTGCTCATCCAAGTAAGAGGCTGGAATAACCTCTTTGATAACCTTGCTAATGACATCATTGTGAATTTGTTCGTTGCTGACTTCTGGATCGTGCTGAGTTGAAATAACAACTGTGTCCACACGTACGGGACGGTCATTTTCATCATACTCAACCGTAACTTGTGATTTAGCATCTGGGCGAAGATAGCTAATTTCCCCAGACTTACGAAGTTCTGCCAGACGACGAACCAATTTATGACTGAGTGAAATTGGTAAAGGCATGAGCTCTTCTGTTTCATCCACTGCAAATCCAAACATGAGCCCTTGGTCTCCAGCTCCAATCAAGTCCAGTGGATCTTGGTCTGCATCCCCACGAACCTCCAAGGCTTCGTTAACCCCTTGGGCGATGTCAGGAGATTGTTCCACCAAAGATGGGTGTACTCCCACCGTCTCAGCAGAAAAACCATACTCTGTATTGGTATAACCAATCTCTGCAATGGTGTCACGAACCACACGGTTAATATCCACATAGGCATTTGTAGATATTTCACCAAAAACATGGACGGAACCAGTATATACAGCTGTCTCAGCAGCAACGTGCGCCTCTGGATCCTTAGCTAAAATAGCATCCAAAATCGCATCTGAAATTTGGTCTGCAATCTTATCTGGATGCCCCTCAGATACAGATTCAGACGTGAATAATTTACGTTCTGACATAAAAATGTCCCCCCTTAAAAATAGTGTTATAGAGTTACAAAGTACTGATAGGAAAATTCTTAGTGATAAATGCCTACCATCTTATCGGGACTATATAACTTCATCATTATATCATTTTTTAACGCAATTTGCAGTCTTTAATGTGATGTTTCAATATAGATATTTCGCTTTCATAAATAAAAAGGTTGGAGCTCAGCACTCCAACAATTGCCTTAAAATGTTTGGCGTTTTGCTTTACGCTCTGCACGACCACGAGCGCGATTTTCAGCACGCTTGGTTTTACGACGTTTTTCATCAACCGCCCATTGAATTTTTTTCTTATAACCTGGTTTGACTTTTTTCTTTTTCTTTTTAACCAAACCAATCATTTCGATATCAAGCTTATCTTGCTTCTTCTCACGATTAGCACGACGATCACGGTCATAGGTATCTTGAAATTCCCCGTCTTTGACCATCTTAGGAGTAAACTTGATTCCCAATTTCTCCAACTCACGGATATCCGAGTCATCACTTGGCTGATAAAGGGTAATAGCTGTACCTGGTAGGCCATTGCGCCCAGTTCGACCAACACGGTGCACAAAGAAAGATAAATCTTGCGGAATGGCATCATTGATGACATGACTGACACCTTCAATGTCAATTCCACGCGCTGCCAAATCTGTTGCGACAATATACTCAAAATCCAGATTTTTTACCTGATTCATGATTCGCTTGCGTTCACGAGGGGCAATATCCCCATGGATTTTTGCCACCTTCAAGCCTTGAGCAGTCAGATATGAGTGCAATTCATCAGCACGCGTTTTAGTGTTAACAAAAATCATTGCTAAATAAGGTTGCATCAACTGAGTCAACTGGTAAATTTGAGCATTCTTATCTCGGCCCTTGGTCGAAATCAACCAATTATCAATGGTATCAGAAATGACCGTTTTGGTCTTGATTTTCTCCATAACAGGATTTGACAAGTATTTTTTCAAAAATGGCTGCAACTTTTGTGGAATAGTTGCTGAGAAGACCATGAATTGCAGGTCTTTTGGAAGGCTTCCAGCAATCTTATCAACCGTTTCTAAGAATCCCATATCCAAGGTCATGTCTGCCTCATCGACAACAAAGGTCTTAGCCTTGTGAATAGCCAGGTCACCAGATTTAACCAAGTCGTAGATGCGACCTGGCGTTCCGATAACAATATGAGGCTGATTACTTGCCAATTTCTCAATCTGGCGAGCCTTATCCGTACCACCCACATAATTAACCACACGAACTTCGACATCTGAGTGGGCAGCAATCTGACGGGCCGCTTGGTAAATTTGAGTAGCCAACTCACGGCTTGGTGCAGTAATGACTGCTTGCACACTATCACTAGCTTCATCTAACTGCTGGAAAATCGGTAACAAGAAAGTGTGTGTCTTACCCGAACCTGTTTTTGATTCACCGACTAGATCACGACCTGCCAAAACAATCGGAATCAACTTATCTTGTACCTCTGTTGGAGTTGTGAATTTCAACTCCTGCAAGGCTTCTCTAATATAGTTTTTAAATTGAAATTTCGTAAATGACATAATATCCTCGATTCTATCTATCTTATCAATTATACCATATTTTATTCCAGTACAGTAGTCTCACTTATTTAGGCTATTTCCAGTAGCTTTTCTAGTCAGAAAAAGGCTGGAATTTTATAATCCCAACCTCTTTTCATGCTCAATGAAAATCAAAGAGCAAACTAGGAAACTAGCCGCAGGTTGCTCAAAACACTGTTTTGAGGTTGCAGATAGAACTGACGAAGTCAGTAACATCTATACGGCAAAGCGACGTTGACGTAGTTTGAATTTGATTTTCGAAGAGTATCAGTCATTATTTCCAGTTTAAAGTAGCATTCAAGCCATAGTGATCACTAACTTGCGGATTCTTATTTCCATCAAATACGACATGTAAATTTTCCACCTCTAACTCTTTGGTAGTAAACACATAGTCGATTCGAAGGGGTTCAGTGTTCCCCTTCCAGCCATCAATTTCTGGTGGAACAGTATAGCTACCACTTTTCTCTTGAGCAACTTCAAATGCGTCTTGTAACCCTAATGAACAAGCTAAAATAGCTTGGTAGCCTTCCTGTCCAGCCGGATTGTTGAAATCTCCAGCTAGCAAAAGCGGCTTGTTCAATTCTTTCAAGACAGCCTCAAATCGTGCCCATTCTTCTTGGAAACCTTTATCCCACCAAGAAAGGTGGACACTTGCAACTGCTAGCTCCTTACCATCGACTACAGTTTCAGCCAGGGCAACACGGCGAGTATGATAGTCTGTTGGATCATCCACATCTGAAACCAAAATTTCTCTGGCTTCAATAGGTGTTTTAGACAAGATAGCCACACCTTCATGGTAGCGGTCATAACCGATATGATTATAAGCCCAAGTCCAATAGTAATTTTTTCCTTGCTCTGACAACTTTTCAACCAAGAGTCTAACATAGTGGTCTTGATGAATCGGCTCAGCAGCTGGCAAAGCTTGATAAAGGTCATTAACCTCCACCTCTGGCGAAGTGATCTCCTGATTGATTTCTTGGAAACAAATCAAATCATAGTCTTTATCAAGAATATCTTCAAGCAAGAGCTGGAATTTTTCCTCAGCTTCTTTTTCCATCCAGCTATGAGTATTGAGTGTTAAAAATTTCATGCTTTTCTCCTAAAACAAGAGGTTGGAAAACAGCTTCCAACCTCAAGTGTATCACAATTCTACTTTAGCAACTGCTGTTTTAGCTGCAAGAGAACCTGTTTGTTCTAATTTAACTGATT
Source organism: Streptococcus mitis (assembly GCF_003944325.1). Classification (GTDB taxonomy): domain Bacteria; phylum Bacillota; class Bacilli; order Lactobacillales; family Streptococcaceae; genus Streptococcus; species Streptococcus mitis_CW. The sequence goes on from NZ_RJPX01000010.1 coordinate 52,912, forward strand.
TAATAGCTTCAGCATTTGTGAAGACAACCACTGTAGAAGTTTCACGACCTGCTGCACGGATAGCATCCAAGTCAGCTGTGACAAGAAGGTCACCTGCTGCAACTTTTTGTCCTTCAGCTACATGAACAGTAAATGGTTTTCCTTCGAGACTTACTGTGTCCAAACCAATATGAACCAATACTTCAAGACCTGCTTCAGTCACCAGACCAAGAGCATGTTTTGTAGGGAAGATGCTTGATACAGTACCTGAAACTGGAGATACAATGTTTCCATTTGCAGGTTCTACTGCAAATCCGTCACCCATCATTTTTTGAGCAAATACTGGATCTTTTACTTGTTCCAAAGTAACAACTTGACCGTCTGCTACTGAGTAAACTTCCTCAGTAAGACCTTTGAATTGAACAGTGTTTTGTTGCGCTTCTGTCATTTGACTTGGAAGAGTTTCAGGAATGATTTCACCTGAGTCAAGAATATCTTGGATATCAGATTTCAATACGTCTGCTTTTGGTCCGTAGATAGCTTGAACCCCTTGTCCTTTCATGACAAGACCCATAGCTCCTTCTGCTTTCCATTGTTCTGCATCACCGACTCTATCCGCATCCTTAACAGTTACACGAAGACGAGTCATACATGCATCAACATCAACGATGTTTGCACGACCACCAAGAAGGTTGATAATGTTTACAGCTTGAGAACCTGCTGCAACTTTCACTTCGCTGCCAGCTTCTTCTGAACCTTCAGCAGTTTCGTAGTTTCCGTTACGTCCTGGAGTTGCGTAGTTGAATTTTTGAATCATGAAGTTTGCGATAAAGTACATGATTACAGCAAAGAGAACAGTTACCCAAACGAAGTTAACGATATCCATACCGATACCAGCACTGATTGCAATAGGTGTACGAGTCAAGAACTCGATTGAACCAAATGAGTGCATACGTAGGTTCACGACGTCAGCCATAGCGAAGGCAGCACCTTGAACAAGTGAGTAAACAAGATACATAGGTGTTGCGATGAACATAAACATGTATTCGATTGGTTCAGTAACCCCTGTCAAGAATGTTGCAAGAGCTGTCGCAATCATCATACCTTTGTATTTGTGTTTCTTATCAGCATCAACATTACGGTAGATAGCCACAATCACACCCATCAAGATACCGAATGAACCGATCATTTGTCCAACTTTGAAACGAGCTGGGTGAACAGTATCTAACAAGTGTTGATATTGAGTAGCATCAGTACCTTTAAGGTTTACAAGGTCTGTTACCCATGCAAGCCAAAGTGGGTCTTGACCAAATACTTGGCTACCTTTTGCTGCACCAGTTAAGACCTCATAAGTACCACCAAGAGCTGTGTAGTTCATTGGGATAGTCAACATGTGGTGAAGACCAAATGGCAAGAGCAAACGTTCCAATGTACCATACAAGAATGGTGCAAGGATTGGAGCAGTTTCTTGTGAGTTAGCAATCCAGATACCAAAGCTATTGATACCTGTTTGCACTACTGGCCAGAAAGCTGAAAGTACAATTGCAGCAATTACTGAACGAAGGATAACTACAAACGGTACAAAACGTTTTCCGTTAAAGAATGAAAGTGCATCAGGAAGCTTACGGAAGTTATAGTATTTATTGTAAGCAGTTGCTCCAATAAAACCTGAGATAATCCCTACGAAGACACCCATGTTAAGTGCTGGTGCTTCCATAACGCTAATAAAGTAATCAGCAACTTTGATTGAGCCACCAAAGAGAGTTGTTACCATAGCTTCAGGATTTTTCAACATATCGCCTGATACGCCAAAGATTGTACCAGTGATACGGTTGATTAGGATAAAGGCAAGACCTGCCGCAAACGCACCACCAGCACGTTCCTTAGCCCAGCTTCCTCCAATAGCGAGGGCGAACAAGATATGAAGGTTAACGATAACTCCCCAACCGATTTGCTCTAGTACACCACCAGTAATAACGAGTGGAGCAAAGTTAGGGTTAATCATCACAAGCGACTTACCGATTGAAATCATCAAACCAGCAGCCGGCATAACAGCGATAACCACCATCAAAGCCTTACCGAATTTTTGCCAAAACTCGAAAGACAAGACATTTTTGAATGTATCTTTCATCATTCAAATCTCCTTTATTTTTATTTAGGCAAACGTTTTACGAAAACGTTTGCACTTAACTATGTATTCATTATACCACTTTAAATTTTTTTGTAAAGGCTTTTATTAAAAAAATAAGAAAAAAAAGAAAGTTTTTATGCTTCCTTTTTTATATTTGTATTGTTATGATAATACTCTGAAAATATGCTATCAAACCTTTAAGAAGCGTCGCATTGAAATTCCTGATCCAATTGAACCGATAAAAATTCCAATGACAAACAATAAGGCAATCATCAGTGGACTGAATACTTCTGGTGAAATCATAGAAAGGTTTTGACCTACTAATGACTTATTAACAGATTGGTAAACCATTTGATAAACAACTAGTACTAAAACTGATGGAAGGGTTGCTCCAAGTAATCCGATGAAAGCCCCCTCAAGTAGGAATGGTCCTCGGATATAGCTATTCTTAGCACCAACCAAGCGCATAATTTGAATTTCTCGACTACGGGAAATAATTGTAATACGAATGGTATTAGAAATCAAGAAAACTGCTATGAAAATCAAGAGGCCAGCAATCACTAGTCCCCAGACACGAATAAATGAGGCTAACTTAAACAAGCGTTCTGTATTGGCACCACCATCTTGAACTTCTGATACACCTTCAATTTTCTTAGCCTCTTCCGCTACTGTCTTTACATCACTTGGTGTGTTAGTATCTACAATATATGCATCATAGAGAGGATTGGCGTCACCATCAAAGATTTTCCAGTTATCCCCCATTGTCTCAGTTAATTTTTCGTATTGTTCTTCTTTACTTGAAAAAGTAACATTCTTAACTGTAGACATCCCCTTCAAAGCATTATATACCTTGTGGTAGTCATTATTTGTAACAGTTTGACCTTCTTTTTCAATAGTCTCACTATTATCAGCTACGTCCTTACGAATGTATACCATTACTCGGACATTATTTTCAATATCTGTAGCTAGTTTCGCTGTATTGAAAATAACAGAAGCAAATATTGCCACCAAGGTCAAAGTAATCATGACTGAGCTGACAGCAGCCACTGTCATCCAACCATTTCGTTTCAAGCTTTTTAACGATTCAAATAAATGGCGAAAAAATCTACTAATCATCGTATCCGTACTCTCCTTTTGATTCGTCACGAACAACACGGCCATTTTCAATGGCAATGACACGGTGGCGCAAGGTATTTACAATCTGGCTATTATGAGTCGCCATCAAAATAGTTGTCCCTTGTAGGTTAATCCGTTCCAAGAGATTCATAATTTCCCATGAATTATCAGGATCCAAGTTTCCTGTTGGCTCATCGGCTATCAATACTTTTGGATTGTTTACAATAGCACGCGCAATCGCAATCCGCTGTTGCTCCCCACCTGAAAGCTCATTTGGGAAAGAACGAACCTTGTGCTTCAATCCAACCAAGTCCAAAACTTCCATCACCCTTTTTTTGATATTACGGCGATTTTCCCCGATTACTTCCATAGCGTATGCAATATTCTCATAAACAGTTTTCTTTGGCAAGAGTTTATAATCCTGAAAAACAACCCCAACACTACGACGTAGAAGAGGGACATCTTTCTTCTTAATCTTAACCAGATTAAAACCAGCAACTGATAGACTTCCTTTATCGATTTTTACTTCACGATATAGAGAACGAATAAAAGTTGACTTCCCTGCTCCCGAAGGTCCTACGATGTAAGCAAATTCTCCTGGTTGAACACTGACCGAAACACCGCGTAGGGCAGTCGTTCCGTTGTCGTATTTTTTTACGACATCTCTCATTTCAATGATTGACATGTGAGTTCCTTTCTATCTTAGCTAATTCGCCACTTGAGATAGGCATCGATAAAACCATCTAGGTCCCCATCCATGACCTTATCTACCTGAGCAACTTCAAAGCTAGTTCGGTGATCTTTTACCATAGTATATGGCGTGAAAACATAAGAACGAATTTGACTTCCCCATGTGATTTCCTTTTTCTCACCCTTGAGGGAATCAACTTCCGCAGCTTTCTTTTCTTGCTCCATTTGATAGAGCTTAGCCTGCAACATCTTCATGGCACGATCTCTATTTCCATATTGGGTACGATCGACCGTTGACTGGACGACAGTTCCAGTTGGAATGTGTGTTAAACGTACACCAGTTGAAACCTTATTAACGTTTTGTCCACCAGCACCACCTGAACGGAAGGTATCCATCTTAATATCATCTTCACGGATTTCTACTTCAATGGTATCATCCAACTCAGGCATCACTTCTACAGATGTGAAAGAGGTATGGCGACGTTTGGCAGAATCAAATGGCGAGATTCGCACCAGACGGTGCACACCCATTTCCGACTTGAGAAGGCCATAAGCATTAGGCCCTTCAAATGATAAAGTTACTGACTTGATACCAGCCTCATCACCAGCTTGATAATCCAAAACCTCTACTTTGAAGCCTTTAGCATTACCATAACGAGTATACATACGAAGCAACATATCACCCCAGTCCTGCGCCTCTGTACCACCAGATCCTGGATGGATTTCCAAGATGGCATTATTATGGTCATAAGGTTCTGACAAGAGAAGGGTCATCTCGTAATTAGCCATCATCTTATCGAGTTCTGATAACTGCGTTACCAGTTCTGCTTGAACCGACTCGTCTTCAGCCAAAAAGTCTAATAAAATTTCAACTTCATCCTGCAACTCTTCCATCTTATGGAAGGTATTGTAAGTGTTTTTTAATTCATTTAATTCTTGCGACGTTTTTTGGGCCGCTATATTATCGTTCCAAAAATCAGGTTCTGTCATCTTGTTTTCCAAGATGGCAATCTCTTCCTCTAGACTCTCGAGGTCAAAGAGACCCCCTGAAAGAAGCTAATTTTTCACGATTTGCGTCAATTTTTTGACGGATTACTGAAATGTCCATAAATACTCCTTTTTTATATCGTTTCATTATACCATAATCTCTTATTTCTTTCCATCTTTTGCTCTACTCCCCTTTTCATGAAAAAAGAAACTGGGCAAAAATCCGGGACTTTGACAGTTATGAAGTAAAAAAATCCTCATAAAGGTTGATATAAGAGCATTTTCTTGTCAAATTTTACCACTTTTTATTTGCGTACTTTCTCGTACTTTGTTATAATGGAGTGAGGTATGAAAAGATGAGAGTTAAACAATCAAAGTCAAAAAACACTATCAACTACGCTATTATTAAAGATATCAAGGTTGGAAATAAACGGACTTCTACTATCGTAGAAAACCTAGGCAATCATAACACA
>NZ_RJPX01000011.1:0-54175 GCF_003944325.1 Streptococcus mitis
GAAATATATATGATATTAAATAGTAATTTTGTAACCGCTCCTATTTTAGTTAGTTCCTTCTTTTTCTCATTTTCAGTTTCAACCTCTATAAATTTAAAAATATTATCAATTACATAGTTTATACCAACCCCAACCCCAATTGTATAAAATGTTTTAATTGAGTCTGATAAATTTGTAACACTTCCCGTACTAATAAGCAGTGTAGGAAAAATAATAAAAAATATAGCCAAAAAATAAATAAATAATCCAAATGGTTCATTTTTATAAGCATTTCTTAAAGTTTTTATTCCTATAATTGTACAAGATATAAAGTACACCAAAAAATATAAACTGTAAAATAAAGTAAAGCAAAATTTTTCTGAATTATATATTGTAAGAATAAGAAGAATGAAGAAAATCAGAGTTGCAACTAAAAAAATTTTCTCATGTGAAAAAATTCTTTTATATTTTTTATTTTGCATAACATAAACCTTTCATTAATGAATGTTTAATTTAAATCGTATATAGAAATTAATTAAATGTCCATATACGATTTAAACTGCATTTCAAATTAAGACACTTCTACTTTAATCCATTGCCTATTATATTTAATTTACTACTAAAAAGAGTATTGCTTTTTAGTATATAATCTTTATAACTATAGTATATATAATATAGCACTTTATTGTTCTCGAATAAGTTTATTATCTTCTCTCAGTATTTTATTAATGTCCATAGTTTTTTGGAACCATTTTTACCAACAATAACTGATAGGTCTTTTATATTATTAGTGTATGGACCATATTTTTAGTTCCAAGAATGCCATCTTGACTAGATGTTTTCCTTGATCGTTGGTGCTAGTCTTACAACAAGGCCTCAAACTCAGCGACGGTCATGTCCAGCTGTTGACTGGCAACCTCTGAAGTCAGAAGGCCTTGACGAACGAGATTTACTAGACCTACTTTTAATCCCTCTTCGATACCCTCTGCTCGTCCTCGTTCCAGTCCTTGTTCAATCCCCTCAGCACGGCCACGTTCAAGGCCACGTTCAAGGCCACGTTCTAGACCTTGTTCGATCCCCTCCGCCCTAGCAGTTTCCAAGGCATAGTCATGAGCGAGTAAGGCTTGTTCTTCACGTCTGCGTTGTTCACTAAACATTTTCCTGTCCTCCTCGGACCAGCTTTTATAGTCTAGCAGTTGGTCTGCTTGGCTGATGGCTCGCTCGGGTTGTTGAGTAAAGGGCTTATTACCGAAAAACTCTAACCACGGTTTGCGAATGCTATCTTTGCTGGTTTCTCTGTATTTTTTAGTTCTTATTTGTGATGTTCTTTCAATAGTTCTTCAAACTCAGCTACTGACATGCCTAATTGTTCACTCGCAAATTCAGAAGTTAAAACATGTTGGCGTACTAAATCTAGAAAGGTAAAGATTTGTCCTTCAACTTTTCCACGTTCCAGTCCTTGTTCAATCCCCTCAGCACGGCCACGTTCAAGGCCACGCTCTAGACCTTGTTCGATCCCCTCCGCCCTAGCAGTTTCCAAGGCATAGTCATGAGCGAGTAAGGCTTGTTCTTCACGTCTGCGTTGTTCACTAAACATTTTCCTGTCCTCCTCGGACCAGCTCTTGTAGTCTAGCAGTTGGTCTGCTTGGCTGATGGCTCGCTCGGGTTCTTGAGTAAAGGGTTTGTTACCGAAAAACTCCAACCACGGCTTGCGAATACTATCTTTGCTGGTTTCTCTGTATTTTTTTAGTTCTTATTTGCGATGCTCTTTCAATAGTTCTTCAAATTCAGCGACAGTCATTCTCAACTGCTGACAGGCAACCTCAGAAGTCAAAAGACCTTGGCGGACTAGATTTAGTAGCATAGACAAACTTCCTTCAACTTTTCCACGCTCCAGTCCCTGTTCAATACCCTCCGCCCTAGCAGTTTCCAAGGCATAGTCCTGCGCTAACAAAGCTTGTTCTTCACGCATACGTAGTTGACTAAACATTTCCCTGTCCTCCTCGGACCAGCTCTTGTAGTCTAGCAGTTGGTCTGCTTGGCTGATGGCTCGCTCGGGTTCTTGAGTAAAGGGTTTGTTACCGAAAAACTCTAACCACGGTTTGCGAATGCTATCTTTGCTGGTTTCTCTGTATTTTTTTAGTTCCAAGAACGCCATCTTGACTAGATGATGTTCCTGTCCATTACTGGTGATAGTTAAGACCTCACCTGTCGTATCCTCTCGCATGCTAAAGCTATGAAAAGCCAAGTCATCTGAGAAGTAATTACTATCCACAATAGCGATTGCGTATACTGGTGCGATGTGTTTGTAACTCTGATGAGTATCACCTTCACGTTGACGAATTTTTTCTAGGTTTTGATTGACCTGACTGCACAAGTAAGCCCACAGGCGATTGATGAAAAAATTCTGATGATGAACTTGGATTTCGATGATAACTTGCGTTCCATTATCCAACTCCGCCAAGACATCTATACTGGTATAGAAATCCTGAGCCGAGTACGGCATGGAAGGCAAGACGTGAATGTTACTTCCCTCTAAAATGGTCACATTTTTGGCTGGCAAGTCCAGCATATCGCGGATAAATTGACAAGTGATCTCTGGATTACTAAAGATTTTTTTAGCAACCAAATCATTGGTCGGGCTAATGCCCGGATGACGTACAGTCATATTTCTTCTCCTTTCATTATAGCACATTTTTAAATCTAGGTTTACTAGATTCCCTGGCTCTATCTATTTATTCGAAAAAAGTTTGAAAAATACTTGGTCTGGCTCTTTCCAATGGTATTTTTTGGTGCTTTCCTTTATAATGGGTGTATGGATAAGAAAAAATTATTATTGATTGATGGGTCTTCTGTGGCCTTTCGGGCGTTTTTTGCGCTCTATCAGCAGTTGGACCGTTTTAAGAATGCGGCTGGTTTGCATACCAATGCGATTTATGGCTTTCAGTTGATGTTAAGCCATTTGTTGGAGCGGGTTGAGCCGAGTCATATCTTGGTGGCTTTTGATGCGGGAAAGACGACCTTCCGTACAGAGATGTATGCGGACTATAAGGGTGGTCGTGCTAAGAGTCCTGATGAGTTTCGTGAGCAATTTCCTTTTATTCGTGAGTTGCTGGATCATATGGGAATTCGTCACTATGAGTTGGCTCAATATGAGGCGGATGACATCATTGGGACGCTGGATAAACTAGCTGAGCAGGATGGTTTTGACATTACCATTGTCAGTGGGGATAAGGACTTGATTCAGCTGACGGATGAGCATACGGTGGTTGAGATTTCTAAGAAAGGTGTGGCTGAGTTTGAGGCCTTTACGCCAGACTATCTTATGGAAAAGATGGGCATTACACCAACTCAGTTTATTGATCTCAAGGCGCTTATGGGAGATAAGTCGGATAATATTCCTGGGGTGACCAAAATCGGTGAAAAGACGGGTATCAAGCTCTTGCTGGAGCATGGCTCACTCGAGGGGATTTATGAGAATATCGATGGGATGAAGGCTTCTAAGATGAAGGAAAATCTCATCCATGATAAGGAACAGGCCTTTTTGTCGAAAACACTGGCGACCATTGATACCAAGGCACCGATTGAGATTGGTTTAGAGGATGTGGTCTATAGTGGTCCAGATGTTGAAAATCTTGGGAAGTTCTATGATGAGATGGGCTTCAAACAGCTCAAGCAGGCTTTAAATGCATCGTCAGCTGATGTGGCTGAGAGTTTGGACTTTACTATCGTTGACCAAGTCAGTCAAGAGATGCTGAGTGCGGACTCTACTTTCCACTTTGAACTCTTTGGTGAGAATTACCATACGGATGATTTGGTTGGATTTGCCTGGTCTTGTGGCGATAAGCTCTATGCTACAGACAAGCTTGAACTTTTGCAAGAGCCGATTTTTAAGGACTTCTTAGAAAAAACACCTCTGAGAGTGTATGACTTTAAGAAGGCTAAAGTTCTCTTAAATCGTTTTGGTGTGGAGTTGCAGGCTCCTGCCTTTGATAGCCGTTTGGCTAAATATCTTCTTTCGACCGTGGAGGACAATGAAATTGCGACTATTGCTAGTCTTTATGGTCAGACTTACTTGGTTGATGATGAGACTTTCTATGGCAAGGGTGTCAAAAAGGCCATTCCTGAACGCGAGAAATTCTTGGAATACTTGGCTCGTAAGCTTGCTGTTTTGATCGAAACAGAGCCTATTTTACTTGAAAAACTCAGTGAAAATGGGCAATTAGAGCTTCTTTATGATATGGAGCAACCTCTAGCCTTTGTTCTTGCTAAGATGGAAATTGCTGGGATTACGGTTAAGAAAGAGACCTTGCTTGAGATGCAGGCTGAAAATGAGTTTGTCATTGAAAAACTGACTCAAGAGATTTATGAGCTGGCTGGTGAGGAGTTTAATATCAATTCTCCTAAGCAGTTGGGCGTCCTTCTCTTTGAAAAATTGGGTCTTCCTCTAGAATACACTAAGAAAACTAAAACGGGTTACTCGACAGCGGTGGATGTGTTGGAGCGTCTGGCTCCTATTGCTCCGATTGTTAAGAAAATTCTCGATTACCGTCAGATTGCCAAGATTCAATCGACTTATGTAATTGGCTTGCAGGACTGGATTTTGGCTGATGGCAAGATTCATACCCGCTATGTGCAGGATTTAACCCAGACAGGGCGTCTGTCTAGTGTGGATCCTAACCTGCAAAATATCCCTGTGCGTTTGGAGCAAGGCCGTCTCATTCGGAAGGCTTTTGTGCCTGAGTGGGAGGATAGTGTGCTGCTCAGCTCCGACTATTCACAGATTGAATTGCGCATTTTGGCTCATATTTCTAAGGATGAGCACTTGATTAAGGCCTTCCAAGAGGGAGCGGACATCCATACCTCGACAGCCATGCGTGTCTTTGGTATTGAACGTCCTGAGGATGTGACTGCAAACGATCGTCGTAATGCCAAGGCAGTTAACTTTGGAGTAGTTTATGGGATTTCAGATTTTGGTTTGTCTAATAATCTGGGCATCAGCCGTAAGGAGGCTAAAGCCTACATTGATACCTACTTTGAACGCTTTCCAGGTATTAAAAACTACATGGATGAAGTGGTGCGTGAGGCGCGTGATAAGGGCTATGTAGAGACCCTCTTTAAGCGTCGTCGTGAGTTGCCAGATATCAATTCGCGCAACTTTAACATTCGTGGTTTTGCGGAGCGGACTGCTATCAACTCCCCTATTCAGGGTTCGGCAGCAGATATTCTCAAGATTGCCATGATTCAGCTAGACAAGGCTCTGGTTGAAGGTGGCTATCAGACCAAGATGCTGTTACAAGTGCATGATGAAATCGTCCTTGAAGTTCCTAAATCGGAACTGGCAGAGATGAAAAAATTGGTCAAACAAACCATGGAAGAAGCCATTCAACTTAGTGTTCCCCTTATCGCAGATGAAAATGAAGGGGCAACCTGGTATGAGGCTAAATAAAAAGGGGGCTAGTCCTCCTTTTTTGTAGTGGAATTCTGCAAGCCTTTTCAAAATGTGCTATACTGATGAAAAAGGAGGATTTCTATGAGTCAAGAATTTATCAATCCAAGTGATGGCGTGATTCGTCAGTATCTAGCAACGAGTAAAACCCTTGCTGTGGTGGGCTTGTCAGACCGTGAAGAAACAACTAGCAATCGAGTGACCAAGGAAATGCAGGCTCGGGGTTATAAAATTATCCCTGTCAATCCCAAGGCGGCAGGTGGCGAAATCTTAGGTGAAAAGGCTTATGCCAGCCTAGCTGAGATTCCTTTTCCTGTAGACATTGTCAATGTTTACCGTCGCAGTGAGTTTTTGCCTGATGTGGCGCGTGATTTTCTCAAGGCTGATGCCAAGATTTTTTGGGCGCAGTTAGGCCTTGAAAGTCTAGAAGCGGAAGAAATCTTGCGTGCTGGTGGATGCGATGATATCGTGATGAATCGTTGCATCAAGAGAGAACATACACGCTTGATTGAGGAAGCATAAGAAAAAGGTAGCTGATGGGCTACCTTTTGTGTTATACTCAATGAAAATCAAAGAGCAAACTAGGAAACTAGCCGCAGGCTGCTCAAAACACTGTTCTGAGGTTGTAGATAGAACTGACGAAGTCAGTAACCATACCTACGGCAAGGCGACGTTGACGTGGTTTGAAGAGATTTTCGAAGAGTATTAGAAAATGCCGATAAGGGTCTGCATCCCGAGACTGGTGAGGATGATGGCAATCCAGCAGACGGCTCCGAGAACAATGGATTTTCCGCTAGATTTAATCATGGCTACCAGATTTGTTTTGAGACCGATAGCACTCATGGCCATGATAATGAGGAATTTGGAGAGTTGTTTGAGAGGAGTAAAGAAACTACTGGACACACTGAGAGAGGTAAGAAGGGTGGTTAGAAGAGATGCAAGGATAAAGTAAAGGATAAAAAGTGGGAAGACTTTTTTCAGTTGCAATCCTTGCTTATTTTCTTGTTCGCGATTTTGCCAGTAGGAGAGAAAGAGAGTGATGGGGATGATAGCCAGAGTACGTGTGAGTTTGACAATGGTTGCGGATTCGAGGGTATTGGTCTGGTAGAGACTGTCCCAGGCGCTGGCGGTAGCTGTTACAGAGGAAGTATCATTGACCGCAGTTCCTGCAAAGAGGGCGAAGCCTTCATTTGATAAGTGAAGCCAGCTTCCTAGAGTTGGAAAGATGAGTGCAGCCAAGACATTGAAGAAAAAGATAACGGAGATTGCTTGGGCTACTTCCTTTTCCTTGGCATGGATAACGGGCGCTGTCGCAGCAATAGCAGAGCCCCCACAGATAGAAGAACCAACTCCAATCAAGGTAGCCAGTTTTGTGTCCAGTGCAAAGAAGCGCTGGAAGAGGTAGGCAACAATCAAGGCTATTGAAATGGTGGACAGGATGACAGGGAGCGAAGATTGCCCGACTGCGAAGATTTGCGAGATATTGAGACCAAAACCAAGCAAGATAACGGCATACTGGAGCAGTTTTTTAGAACTAAAGGTCAATCCAGCATCCAGTTGTTTATAAGGCGATAGAAAGGGATGGAGAAGCATGCCTATGAAAATCGCAAAAACGGGCGCGCCAATGACAGGGAAGAATCCTCCTAAGTACCAAGATAGGATAGAAATGAGAAGGCAGGCCAAGATGCCTGCTCCATTTTTGGATAGAAATGACATAAAAACCTCCAAATAGAATCTGTTACCATTATAGACCTGTAAACAGGAAAAGTAAAATAGAAAGTAGAAAGTTATTCTATCATGTATTTTTGCGGTCGGGGGGCTTTTGTAGTATAATAGAGATACGTTTTTACAGTAGGAGGTATCTATGGACTTAACTAAGCGCTTTAATAAACAGTTAGATAAGATTCAAGTTTCGTTGATTCGTCAGTTTGACCAGGCTATTTCGGAGATTCCTGGGGTCTTGCGTTTGACCTTGGGAGAACCTGATTTTACAACGCCAGATCATGTCAAGGAAGCGGCCAAGCGAGCGATTGACCAGAACCAAGCCTACTATACAGGGATGAGTGGTCTGCTGACCTTACGTCAGGCGGCCAGTGACTTTGTTAAGGAAAAGTACCAACTGGACTATGCTCCTGAAAATGAAATCTTGGTTACAATTGGGGCGACAGAGGCTTTATCTGCGACTTTGACGGCTATTTTGGAAGAGGGAGACAAGGTGCTTTTGCCAGCTCCTGCTTATCCAGGCTATGAACCGATTGTTAATCTAGTTGGGGCAGAGATTGTTGAGATTGATACGACTGAAAACGGTTTTGTCTTGACTCCTGAGATATTGGAAAAGGCCATTTTGGAGCAGGGTGACAAGCTCAAGGCGGTTATTCTCAACTATCCAGCAAATCCGACAGGAATTACTTATAGTCGGGAGCAGTTGGAAGCCTTGGCAGCTGTTTTACGCAAGTATGAGATTTTCGTTGTCTGTGATGAGGTTTACTCAGAATTGACCTACACAGGGGAAGCCCATGTGTCTCTAGGAACTATGTTGAGAGATCAGGCTATTATTATCAATGGTTTGTCGAAATCGCATGCTATGACAGGTTGGCGTTTGGGGCTGATTTTCGCTCCTGCGGCCTTCACAGCCCAATTAATCAAGAGTCACCAGTATTTGGTTACTGCCGCAAATACCATGGCTCAACACGCTGCGATAGAAGCCTTGACGGCTGGTAAAAACGATGCGGAGCCTATGAAAAAGGAATACATCCAGCGTCGAGATTATATCATCGAGAAAATGACTGCTCTTGGTTTTGAGATTATCAAACCAGACGGGGCCTTCTATATCTTTGCTAAGATTCCAGCGGGCTACAATCAAGACTCCTTTGCTTTCCTGAAGGATTTTGCTCAGAAGAAGGCAGTTGCCTTTATCCCTGGTGCAGCCTTTGGGCGTTATGGGGAAGGCTATGTTCGCCTATCTTATGCAGCCAGCATGGAGACGATCAAAGAAGCCATGAAACGACTTGAGGAGTACATGAGAGAAGCATGATTCAGTCTATCACGAGTCAAGGCTTGGTGCTCTACAATCGTAACTTTCGTGAGGATGACAAGTTAGTCAAGATTTTTACAGAGCAGGCTGGCAAGCGCATGTTTTTCGTCAAACACGCTGGTCAATCCAAACTGGCGCCTGTTATTCAACCCTTGGTGCTGGCACGATTTCTCTTGCGAATCAATGATGACGGGCTCAGCTACATCGAGGACTATCATGAGGTCATGACCTTTCCCAAGATTAATAGTGACCTCTTTGTCATGGCCTATGCGACCTACGTTGCAGCTCTTGCAGATGCTAGTTTGCAGGATAATCAGCAGGATGCTCCCTTGTTTGCTTTTTTGCAAAAGACTTTGGAGTTGATGGAAGCGGGTTTGGATTATCAGGTTTTGACCAATATTTTTGAAATTCAAATCTTGACCAGATTTGGAATCAGTCTTAATTTTAATGAGTGTGTCTTTTGTCATCGGGTTGGTCAGGCTTTTGACTTTTCTTTCAAATATGGAGCCTGCCTCTGTCCAGATCATTATCATGAAGATGAGAGACGTTGCCATCTCAATCCCAATATCCCCTATCTGCTCAATCAATTTCAAGCCATTGATTTTGAGACCTTGGAGACCATTTCGCTAAAGCCTGAAATTAAGCAAGAGCTACGCCAATTTATGGATCAACTCTACGAAGAGTACGTTGGGATTCACCTAAAATCAAAGAAATTTATTGATTCCCTAGCAGAATGGGGTCAATTACTAAAAGAGGAAGATAAATGAAAAAAATCGCAGTAGATGCCATGGGGGGCGATTACGCACCTCAGGCCATCGTTGAGGGGGTCAATCAAGCCCTGGCTGACTTTTCAGATATTGAGGTTCAACTCTACGGAGATGAGGATAAAATCAAGAAATATCTGACCGCGACAGAGCGCGTCAGCATTATCCATACGGATGAGAAGATTGATTCAGACGATGAACCTACGAGAGCTATTCGGAAGAAGAAAAATGCTAGCATGGTCTTGGCGGCAAAGGCTGTCAAAGATGGAGAGGCAGATGCTATACTCTCGGCTGGGAATACAGGTGCTTTACTAGCAGCAGGATTTTTCATTGTGGGTCGTATCAAGAACATTGACCGACCAGGTCTTATGTCGACCTTGCCGACTGTAGATGGGAAGGGTTTTGACATGCTGGATCTCGGTGCCAATGCGGAAAATACAGCTCAGCACCTCCATCAATACGCTGTTCTGGGTTCCTTCTATGCTAAAAATGTCCGCGGTATTGCGCAACCACGTGTTGGCTTGCTTAACAATGGAACAGAAAGTAGTAAGGGTGACCCGCTTCGTAAGGAAACTTACGAATTACTAGCAGCGGATGAAAGTTTGAACTTTATCGGAAACGTGGAAGCGCGTGATTTGATGAATGGCGTTGCAGATGTTGTTGTGGCAGATGGTTTCACGGGAAACGCTGTGCTCAAATCCATTGAAGGGACAGCCATGGGAATCATGGGCTTGCTCAAGACAGCTATTATAGGTGGTGGTCTTCGAGCGAAACTAGGCGCACTCCTTCTCAAGGACAGCCTCAGAGGTTTGAAAAAACAGCTCAATTACTCAGATGTTGGTGGAGCAGTCTTGTTTGGTGTCAAGGCACCTGTTGTCAAGACTCATGGTTCAAGCGATGCCAAGGCTGTTTATAGTACAATTCGCCAGATTCGTACCATGCTAGAAACAGACGTAGTTGCCCAGACTGCGCGTGAATTTTCAGGAGAATAAAAGAGATGACAGAAAAAGAAATTTTTGACCGTATTGTGACCATTATCCAAGAGCGACAGGGAGAGGACTTTGTCGTAACAGAATCCTTGAGTCTGAAAGACGATTTGGATGCTGACTCAGTTGACTTGATGGAGTTTATCTTGACACTGGAAGATGAATTTAATATCGAAATCAGTGATGAAGAAATTGACCAACTCCAAAGTGTAGGAGATGTGGTTAAAATCATTCAAGCAAAATAGAAATCGAAGTTCCAAGGTAACGAAAGTAGATGGTTTTTAGAAATGAGGAATATCGGATATCCTTGTAAAAATGGGAAAAACACGTTATAATGGACTTAGTAGAAGAGAAAGGAAGTATACTCGTGGCTACATTCAGTATTACTCGTGATATCACACTCACAAAAGAAGATTTTGACAAAATTCAAGCCTCTAAATCAACTGATTTGTTGCTTGATATTATCAAAAAGAATACAGATAAACAAGAACAACCTTCCTTGCTAGGTTTAGAGAAGCTGGTAAGATAAAGTATGAAATTATATGCCTTACCACTAGGGGATGTCATCAAATTCATACGACAAACCGTTATTACTAGAAATCCTGAATATACTAATGAACGGAAAATACGTCAAAAAGTCCGTGAGAACTTCTCTAAAATTGTTTCGGAGCAAGTGTCGTTTGGTAAAAATGAGGATATGTTAGAGTATCTTAAAAATGACGCAATTACAACAGAGCTGACACATAAATCAAGAAATTTTATTATTATTGATCAAGAGATATCAGGAGATAGATTTGAGATTTTAGGTTTTTTTACACTAACATTAAAAATTGTTAATGTTCAAGAATTAGATAATGATAACAAAAAATCTTTTGTTTTAAGTGGGAAAAACGCGAGAAACTTAAATTATATACCAGGACTTTTGATTGCTCAATTTGGTAGAAATTTACACTTTAATAAAATTACTGGTCAGCAAGTTATGGAATTAGTGGTTGAAAAAATTCAATTAGCTCAGAGTATTTTAGGTGGTAAAATGGTTTATTTGGATAGTGTTAATGAAGATAAAGTGATTAATTTTTATAAATCGTTTGGTTTTGTTGAATATGGTGAGATTATTAGGGATAATAAGCACCCTGATGTATATTATCAACCAATGGCTCTTGATATGACAAAAGTGATTGTTGAGTAGAAATCGGAGTTCCAAGGCACTTGCTTTGGAATTTTTTATTTGGCTCAAGTGACCGTTTAGGAACAGATATAGTCTTTCTAGGGACAGGAGAAATCTGAGGACAAATAAGGGATATAATAGAGTCAGAAAAAATCAATCTCCAAAAAGGAGAAAAAAGAAAGGATTTCTATGATGAAAAAGTATCTTTATTCTAGTTTATTAGTTCTTGCAGGAGGCGTTCTCTTAGCAAATACTACTGTAGCCTATGCTGATTCTCCATCAGCAAGTGAGAAAGAAGCGATTGCTCAATTAGTTAATCAAGGCAAGATAAAAGCTGAAGAAGCTGATCAAGTAAAATTGATTGGTTTTGAAGATAAAGAAACTCAAGCAGAGGGTAATCAAGAGAAGAAAGTTTTCAATCAATATCGTGATCCGAAAGGAACATGGATGCAAACCAATGGTAAATGGTGGTTTAAATACGGTTCAGGTGGGTATGCTAAAAATTGGGAACAATTAGATGGCAAGTGGTACTATTTTGATGATCAAGGATGGATGAAAGAAAATACTTGGATTCAACCTGATGGTAATTATTACTACTTATCTGCTAGTGGTGCTATGGTCACTGGTTATCAACGTGTGAATGGTACACCATACTTCTTTAGAGACAGTGGTGTATGGGTAGAAAATCGTGGACAGGCACTTGGTGAATATGCTGAGACATTTGTAGGGAAAATTCCATATGTTTGGGGTGGAGCAGATTTGAATAGTGGCGTAGATTGCTCAGGATTTACGATGGCTATTCATGATAAGTTTGATATTAGTATTCCTAGAGTAACCTATGATCAAGCAACAGGAGGAAGTTATGTAAGTAATGGTTCTCAACAAGCTGGAGATTTGATTTTGTATAATAGTGAAGAGACAAATGATCATGTAGGTATTTATGTTGGTGGTGGAAAGGTTGTCCATGCTCCATATCCAGGCCGATATGTTTCTTATATGGATCAATATGGTATTACTCAAAATACAATTCGTAGATATTGGTAATATTGTCTAATTTTTCACAATGTTATTGACTTTGACAATGAAAAGTATTAGAATATAGCTAAATAAAGAGGGAAGTCCTCTTATAGCTATTCAATAAAGGAGGAAATGGCTATGAAAAAATCTAAACTACTTACACTTGGTTTGCTTGTAGGTGCTGGTCTACTTTTATCTATCAACCAAGCACAGGCTGCAGATACTTGGGTTAAAAATGGGTCTGACTGGAATCTTTCTCAAGATGGCAGCCTCGCTAAGGATAAATGGGTGCAAAATGCTGGTTCTTGGTACCACTTTGACGCTTCTGGTAACATGCAGACAGGCTGGCTCAAAGACGGAAATACATGGTATTCCCTAGCAGATAGTGGCGCTATGCGTACTGGCTGGTACAAGGAAGGTAGCACATGGTACTCACTAGCAGATAGTGGCGCCATGCGTACAGGTTGGTACCAAGAAGGGTCTACATGGTATTACCTCAAAGGCAGTGGTGCTATGGCAACAGGATGGGCTACTGCAAATGGTAAATGGTCTTACTTTGAAAAATCAGGTGCTATGGTTGCAGATAGAGCTGTTCCAGCCAGTGATGGGGAAAGTTATGTCATTGGTAAGGATGGCTATCTAGCAAATAGAAAAGATGCTGGATACAATATTCATGATATTGTCAAACTTGGAGATGGGCAAGAATATTTGCTAAATGCTAAAGGTGACGATGTTATTATTGAAAAAAATGCTTGGTATATCAGACCAGAGTTCAAGAAGTTTTCCGACAAATATGGGGATGAGGTTGCAAATACTACCTTAGCTTTAGTGGATAATAAAGATGAAGGACAAGAAATTGATTCTAAGGCAGTTGTACAGAACTTCCAAAACTTACCAAATCGTTACTACTTTGATGAAAATGGACATCGTGTGGTTGATATCCCAGCAATGACAACCTATTCAGAGATTAAAAAAGTTGGCAATGATGTTTATTTAGAAAATCCAGGTGCACGACTTCGTCTTGGAGCTACCAGCTTCACAATCAATAACAATAAACTATACTATTTAGAAAATGAGCAAGGTAAGCTCAAAACAGGTTACTTTGTATTAATTGATGATGGTATGGCTACAACCCACTATCACATCCTAGCCTATGCGGATCAATCTGGTGAGATTCTTAAGATGAAACGTTTGCCATCGGGAGTTTCAGATTATCTGGATAAAGAAATCGATGGTTTATACGGTGAAAAAATTAAGATTGAATCTCCACACTTAAACGAATATTATAAAGTGGTTGTGGTTAAATAAAAATAACATCTTCACAACTAATCGTTAACGCTCTAACCAATATACCATTTTCAGGAGGCTTTAGATTTCTTGTATTTTAAAAGGAAACTAAAGCCTTTTGTAGATGGAGTAGGGGATAGAGTTATCTATAAAATAATGAAAAGGAGTCTGTCATGGAAATGAAAAATACATTTGAAGAATTGAAACAATTTGAAGAATTAACTCCAGAGGTTTTGGAGGAAGTGAATGGTGGAGGGAATTTCTTTTGTTCTTTGTTTGGGCTTTGCCAACCTCGGTATTGTAGTCCAGCACCAACTAAAACTGTGATTGGATAGTATGGTTTTGACTTTTATTAAGGAGATTCTATTTGCTTTATTGTTAATGGTTTCCATTATAGTTCCTCCAATTTATCTAGGTTACCAAATTACACCGGAATTTCGTAAAAAGAGGTACATAGTCTATTTATTAATGATGCAAGTAATAGCTGGTAAAACTTTTTTTGAAATTATGTATTTGGAAGTTTTAATCTTTTTTTACCTTATTTTCTATGTGAATAGGAAGAAAAAGGGGGAATCGTTATTTCTTTCATTCTATCTTTTTAGTTTTTATCAGAGTATTCGCTATTTATTGGTATTGTTCTATATTCGGATGTTAGATATAGATATGCTATCAGAAGTAGGAAATGGTATTGTTAATTCTACTTTTTCTCTACTAGCTCTTGTACTGACAGTAGTTATGATGAAGCGTTGTTCTTTGGATTTGGATTTATTCTTTTCAGATGCTTTCAAAACCCACTATTATAAGAGTTTTTTCATTATCCTACCTCTGACTGTGTTTAGGATATTCTCTTCGTTTATGACAAATATAAATTGTTCTTTCTATGCTCGTTTTGACACGACCATTTCTCTCTTGATTTTCATTCTCTTTTTCTCTTGGCTCTTTTACATCAAGCATTTGGAGCAAGTTTATCGTGATGAGCAGACCATTCAGAGACAGGAAGATGAAAATCGTTCCTTGCAAGGAATGGTGGACAAGCTAGGTCATCTCTATGATGAAGTGCGAGGTTTCCGTCATGATTTTGCAGGAATTGTCGCCAGCATGGAACCTGCCATAGCCAATCAAGACATGGCTGAGGTATCTACCATTTATCAAGATGTCTTTCTAAAGACCAATGAAAAGCTGAGGAAGGCGGATTACACGGCCTTTAATCTTCATAATATCCATGATATAGCCATTCGTAATACCTTGGCAAAAGCCATGATTGTGGCAGATAAGCAGGGAATTCATTTTAGTTTGGAGACGGTGGGGGTTGTCGAAGAGCTGGCTTTGCCGATGTTGGAGGCTATCCGTATCCTTTCTATCCTCACGACAAATGCCTTAGAGGCAGCCAGTGAGGCGGAAAATCCGCAGATTCGGGTTGCTTTATTGGCAGGCGATAGGAGTGTCCGTTTTATCATTGAAAACACTCGTAAGAAAGAAGAACTGAATCCCAGCATTCTCAGTCAAAAGGGTTATTCGACCAAGGGAAACCACAGTGGACTGGGCTTAGCAACCTTGGAGGATATGGTTTTTCATTATGATTTAAACTTAGATACCCAGCTAGGAGAGATGACCTTTAGACAAGACTTAGAATTGCCATTTAAGGATGAGAAACGAGGGGGAGAGGAATGAGAATTTTAGTTTTGGAAGACGATAAAGTCTAGCAAGGACGGATAGAGCAGACTTTACTAGATATTGGTCGCTCTCGCAATTTAAGATTGGAAATTGATATTGCCAAAAACTATGGAGATGTTGAAAAGTATTCTCAGTATTTTGACAATTACCAGCTCTATTTATTGGATTTAGAGATTGATGGAGAGCGTGAACGGGGCTTTCAGGTTGCTCAACAGGTTCGGGAGCAGGATCCTTTTACAAGCATTGTCTTTGTGTCTACGCACTCGGAGGCCTTGCCTCTAGCTTTTCGCTACCACTTGTCTGCCTTGGATTTTATTTCCAAGGATCAGTCTGAGGAGGATTACCGTTATCAGCTGGAGCGCTGTTTGGACTATGTATTAGCAGTGGATAAGAGGGAAAATATGTGTCTCTTCACCTATAGTTTTGAGGGGAGACGGGGCTTTACTCTGCCCTACCATGAGATTTTAGCCTTTGAAACTTCAGTGGAATCCCATCGTATCAAGGTCTATTATGCCAATCATTCTATCAAGACCATTTATGGCAGTCTCAAAGATATTGCTGCCAAGGCTGAAAAAGATTACTTTGTCTATGCCAATCGCAATACGTTGGTCAGTTTACAGGCCATTGAAGAGATGACTGCGACAGAAGTGACCCTGTTAGAAGGCTTGCATTTCCCCGTATCACGGACAGCCAGAAGAACCCTTAAAAAACATCTCAATGTCTAATATCTGTTAGATTTGAATGAAGTTATCAATAAGAATGTCGGAAAATTTTCTGATATTCTTATTTTTTTGAATTCTTTTTCGAATAGATAAGTAAGAGGAAAAGGAAAGGAGTTNGCTTCATGTATCTACCAATTTTTTATCCGTGGTTTATTAAGTTGTTTTTTAAATAAAATTTAATTTAGTTGTACATTTTCGAAATTTTTTTCGAATAAATAAGTAAGAGGAAAAAGAAAGGAGTTTGCTTCATGTATCTACCAATTTTCTATCCATGGTTTACTAAATTATTTTTCAAATAAAATTTAATTTAGTTGTACATTTTCGAAATTTTTTTCGAATAGATAAGTAAGAGGAAAAAGAAAGGAATAAAATAATGAAAGAACATTACTATGGATTTGTTGAGCTAACGTCGGAAGAATTAATCGATATTCAAGGTGGAGAAAATTGGGTGAGGACCCTTGCAGATTGGTGTCTTGGATTTCGTAGAGGTTTAGGTTTTTAGGAGGATAAGCGATGAATGAAATGAATGATAAGTATACTATTGAAGTATTAAAGGAAAGCGACTTAGCCTTGCTGGTGGGTGGTAGCAAGGAAAGTTATCAACGGGGTCTAATTACAGGTCTATTGTTACGCGGTGTATTTATTGGAACCCCATTTTTTAGAAGATAAGATTTAGAAAAAATAGAACAAGAGGAGAAAAAGATGACAAATTTTGACAAAATGGAACAGAACTTTGTAGCTCTTACAGAAGAAGAGTTGGTGAATGTGGATGGGGGAGCATTGCCCCTTGTAATCGCTGGAGTGTCTATTTGGAAGGTAGGTGCAGCAGTAGCAGGTGGAGCAGCAGCACTTTTTGCTGGAGGAGCAGCTTTGGGGTATTATGCGAATAGACCATAATCTGATTATAGTCAGAGAGGGATCTCTATGTTTTTAAAAAAAGAAGTGATATTATTAGGGGTATTGCTATCGCTACGTATTATTTTTACTATCGTTCAAATTTTAATTGATTATAAAATATTATCTGGACAGTATAGTATAAACTTTATGGATATTTCAGAAGTGTTTACTTATCCAATACTCATTTTAATCATTTACATAGCAATAAAATATAATACAAAGGAGTAATGACGAATATGAACTTAGAACAATTTTATCAATTATCTGACGATGAATTAGTGGGAACAAAAGGTGGTTTTGGTCTTGCGGAAGCAGTTGGGATTGCAGGAGTGCTGAATGCTGCTGTACAAATTTTTAATGCTGGTTACAAATTTGGTTCAGATTTTGCTCGTCGTGGGCGTTAGATAATGAACAGTCGCAACCTTAATCTCAATACATTGTTACCTAAACTAGCCACGATATGTCCTTTGTTGGGAATAACTCTTAATGTCGCGCTTCATGTGATTCGTACAGGTTCGTTAGTATCCTTTAATTGGCAATGGACTTTGGTTGGTTTGCTTTTCGCAGCATATTTTGGTATTTTTTGCAAAGATTTGTCAAAAAATAATCAAAACTATAAATGAAGAACATGAATCAAAAGGATTTTGTGTATATGAATGGTAGCGTTTTTCCGCCATTCTTGTCAGGTAATTAGGAGTTTCTTATGAAAACATTTTTATTAGGATTCGCTGAGGGTTATTTTATCGTATCGCTCATAATCTACATCGCAACGTATTTGATTTTGAGAAATCCAATCAATACCCTATTTTATCCAGAAATTTACCCTGTTTTATTTGGGCTCTTTTATCTAGGATATAAGGTCAATAAAAAGCAAGTAGAGTAAGCAGCTAAGAATGACTTGTTAGTCTGAGCTGAAAATGGGTAAGGTAAGATTTAAGAATGCATCACATTGGAGTTTAATATGAAATTCGTTAAATCAGTATTGAAAGTTTTGCCTGAAATCATGGTATTACTTAGTTCAATGTCTTATATAATCATCAGATTAGTAGCTGACATAAATAAAGTATCTTTACCTGCTTGGCTTGATAGTTTCAATATACCCACGATTGCATTATTTATGATGGTCTTCATTCTTTTATACAGAAGTAAAGAAAAAAGAATCGATAAATTTGAAGCAATAGACGCTCTATAGGGAATAGGTGTCTTATAGTAATGAATCAAAAAAAGGAGTAACTATGAATCGTAATTTAGAACGGTGTTATCTATTCTGACTGTGAATAGATCATACCAAAGGTGGCTTAGAAATAGCAGGGACATTAGAAATTGAAGTAATAAATAGACTGTCGTAAATGTTACTATCAATGATTTATTTGTTCCAATCTTGCCTAGGGTGTCAGTAAAACATCACTTTCCTTTCATACCATATTTTTAGTAGGTGGGACGTTTGTTCTGCCTATTTTTTTATCCCAAAAGTGCATTTGGGAGGTAGATAGGCGCATTTGGGAAGGAAGTCCAGTTTTTGTTTGGGAATTGGGGTAAGATAGGTATTATCAGATGAGTTTAGGAAAAGGAGATGAATATGAAATTTGGGAAACGTCACTATCGTCCGCAGGTGGATCAGATGGACTGCGGTGTAGCTTCATTAGCCATGGTTTTTGGCTATTATGGTAGTTACTATTCTTTGGCTCACCTGCGAGAATTGGCCAAGACGACCATGGATGGGACGACGGCTTTGGGCTTGGTCAAGGTGGCAGAGGAAATTGGTTTTGAGACGCGAGCCATTAAGGCGGATATGTCGCTTTTTGACTTGCCAGATTTGACTTTTCCTTTTGTTGCCCATGTTCTTAAGGAAGGGAAATTGCTCCACTACTATGTGGTGACTGGGCAGGATAAGGACAGCATTCATATTGCTGATCCAGATCCTGGGGTGAAATTGACCAAACTACCACGTGAGCGTTTTGCGAAAGAATGGACAGGAGTGACTCTGTTTATGGCGCCTAGTCCAGACTATAAGCCCCATAAGGATCAAAAGAATGGCCTGCTCTCTTTTATCCCTATATTAGTGAAACAGCGTGGTTTGATTGCCAATATCGTTTTGGCGACACTCTTGGTAACCTTGATTAACATTGTGGGTTCTTACTATCTGCAGTCTATCATTGATACCTATGTGCCAGATCAGATGCGTTCGACGCTGGGGATTATTTCTATTGGGCTGGTTATCGTCTATATTCTCCAGCAGGTCTTGTCTTACGCTCAGGAGTACCTCTTGCTTGTTTTGGGGCAACGCTTATCGATTGATGTGATTTTGTCCTATATCAAGCATGTTTTTCACCTGCCTATGTCCTTTTTTGCGACACGTCGGACAGGGGAAATCGTGTCTCGTTTCACGGATGCTAACAGTATCATTGATGCGTTGGCTTCGACCATTCTTTCGATTTTCCTAGATGTGTCAACGGTTGTCATTATTTCCCTTGTTTTATTTTCACAAAATACCAATCTCTTTTTCATGACCTTGTTAGCGCTTCCTATCTATACAGTGATTATCTTTGCTTTTATGAAGCCGTTTGAAAAGATGAATCGGGACACTATGGAAGCCAATGCGGTTCTGTCTTCTTCTATCATTGAGGACATTAATGGTATTGAGACTATCAAGTCTTTGACCAGTGAAAGTTCACGATATCAAAAGATTGACAAGGAATTTGTGGATTATCTGAAAAAATCCTTTACCTATAGTCGAGCAGAGAGTCAGCAAAAGGCTCTGAAAAAGGTTGCCCATCTCTTGCTCAATGTCGGCATTCTCTGGATGGGGGCTGTTCTGGTCATGGATAGCAAGATGAGTTTGGGCCAGTTGATTACCTATAATACCTTGCTTGTTTACTTTACCAATCCTTTGGAAAATATCATCAATCTGCAAACCAAGCTTCAGACAGCGCAGGTTGCCAATAACCGTCTGAATGAGGTTTATCTGGTAGCTTCTGAGTTTGAGGAGAAGAAAACGGTTGAGGACTTGAGCTTGATGAAGGGAGATATGACCTTCAAGCAGGTTTCCTACAAGTATGGCTATGGTCGAGATGTTTTGTCGGATATCAATTTGACCATTTCGCAAGGTTCTAAAGTAGCTTTTGTGGGAATTTCAGGGTCGGGTAAGACGACCTTGGCCAAGATGATGGTTAATTTTTACGACCCAAGTCAGGGAGAGATTAGTCTGGGTGGTGTCAATCTCAATCAGATTGATAAAAAGGCTTTGCGCCAGTACATTAACTATCTGCCTCAACAGCCCTATGTCTTTAACGGAACGATTTTGGACAATCTTCTTTTGGGAGCCAAGGAGGGGACGACTCAGGAGGATATCTTACGGGCGGTCGAATTGGCAGAGATTCGGGAGGATATTGAGCGCATGCCACTGAATTACCAAACAGAATTGACTTCGGATGGGGCAGGAATTTCAGGTGGTCAACGGCAGAGAATCGCTCTGGCGCGTGCTCTCTTGACAGATGCACCTGTCTTGATTTTGGATGAGGCGACCAGCAGTTTAGATATTTTGACAGAGAAGCGAATTGTTGATAATCTGATGTCTTTAGATAAAACCTTGATTTTCATTGCTCACCGTTTGACCATTGCTGAGCGGACAGAGAAGGTTGTTGTCTTGGATCAGGGCAAGATTGTTGAAGAAGGAAAGCATGCTGATTTGCTTGCACAGGGTGGCTTTTATGCCCATTTGGTCAATAGCTAGAAAGAGGAGAGGATGAAACCAGAATTTTTAGAAAGTGCGGAGTTTTATAACCGTCGTTATCATAATTTTTCCAGTCGGGTGATTGTACCTATGTTCCTTCTGCTCGTGTTTTTGCTTGGCTTTGCAACTTTGGTAGAGAAGGAGATGAGTTTGTCAACTCGGGCTACTGTTGAGCCTAGTCGTATCCTTGCAAATATCCAGTCAACTAGCAACAATCGCATTCTTGTCAATCATTTGGAAGAAAATAAGCTGGTTAAGAAGGGGGAGCTTCTTGTTCAATACCAGGAAGGGGCAGAAGGTATCCAAGCAGAGGCTTATGGCAGTCAGTTGGACATGCTCAAGGATCAAAAAAAGCAATTGGAGTATTTGCAAAAAAGTCTGCAAGAAGGGACGGATTACTTTCCAGAGGAGGATAAATTTGGCTACCAAGCCACCTTTCGCGACTACATCAGTCAAGCAGGCAGTCTTAGGGCTAGTACATCGCAACAAAACAAAACCATCGCGTCTCAGAATGCAGCAGCTAGTCAAACCCAAGCCGAAATCGGCAATCTCATCAGCCAAACAGAGGCTAAAATTCGCGATTACCAGACAGCTAAGTCAGCTATTGAAACAGGTGCTTCCTTGGCCAGTCAGAATCTAGCCTACTCTCTCTACCAGTCCTACAAATCTCAGGGGGAGGAAAATCCGCAAGCTAAGGCTCAGGCTGTTGCGCAGGTTGAAGCGCAGCTTTCTCAGTTAGAATCCAGTCTTGCTACTTACCGCGTCCAGTATGCAGGTTCCGGAACCCAGCAAGCCTACGCGTCAGGCTTAAGCAGTCAATTGGAGTCTCTCAAATCCCAACACTTGGCTAAGGTTGGTCAGGAATTGACTCTTTTAGACCAGAAAATCTTGGAAGCAGAGTCAGGTAAGAAGGTACAGGGAAATCTTTTAGACAAGGGGAAAATTACGGCGAGTGAGGATGGGGTGCTTCATCTTAATCCTGAGACCAGTGATTCTACCATGGTAGCAGAAGGTGCCCTACTAGCCCAACTCTATCCATCCTTGGAAAAAGAAGGGAAAGCCAAACTTACAGCTTATCTAAGTTCCAAAGATGTTGCTAGAGTCAAGATCGGTGATTCGGTTCGCTATACTACGACTCATGATGCCAAGAATCAAATTTTCCTAGATTCTACGATTACCAGCATCGATGCTACAGCTACCAAGACTGAGAAAGGGAATTTCTTTAAAATCGAGGCGGAGACTAATCTAACTTCTGAGCAGGCTGAAAAACTTCGGTACGGGGTGGAGGGTCGTCTGCAGATGATTACAGGCAAGAAAAGTTATCTGCGCTATTATTTGGATCAATTTTTGAACAAAGAGTAATGTTCGTGTTTTTAGAGTTAAATGATTTTAAAACTGTGAGAAAGATACTTCTTGCAGTTTTTTCTTTATTATTTTTGGAGTGAATGTGTTATTTATTCGGTTAAATTCTTGTAATTTTAGGGTTTTTGTGGTAGAATGTGCTCAAGTAATACGAAAGGCGAACTTTAAAATGTCAAAACAATTGATCTATTCGGGAAAAGCTAAAGATATCTATACAACTGAAGATGAAAATCTTATTATTTCAACTTACAAGGACCAGGCGACTGCTTTCAATGGTGTCAAGAAGGAGCAGATTGCAGGTAAGGGAGTGTTGAATAATCAGATCTCATCTTTTATTTTTGAGAAATTAAATGCGGCTGGTGTGGCGACTCACTTTGTGGAGAAGCTTTCAGACACGGAACAACTCAATAAAAAGGTTAAGATTATTCCTTTGGAAGTCGTGCTTCGCAACTACACGGCTGGTTCCTTTTCAAAACGTTTTGGCGTGGATGAGGGAATCGCATTTGAGACTCCGATTGTCGAATTTTACTATAAAAATGATGATTTGGATGATCCATTTATCAATGATGAGCATGTGAAATTCCTACAGATTGCGGATGACCAGCAGATTGCCTACTTGAAGGAAGAAACTCGTCGTATCAATGAACTCTTGAAGGTCTGGTTTGCTGAGATTGGGCTTAAGTTGATTGACTTTAAGTTAGAGTTCGGTTTTGACAAGGATGGCAAGATTATCTTAGCAGACGAATTTTCACCAGATAACTGCCGCTTGTGGGATGCGGATGGCAAGCACATGGATAAGGATGTTTTCCGTAGAGGATTGGGAGAACTAACAGACGTTTACGAGATTGTCTGGGAGAAGTTACAGGGATTGAAATAATCTGTTAGCAACGGAGAACCTTCGTCTCTCAACTAAAAGGACTCAGGCTGAAAAGGTTCCCCAGACCTTTTCACTCCGTAGGAGTCTAGGTGAACTAACAGACGTCTACGAGATTGTCTGGGAAAAGTTGCAGGAATTGAAATAACAACCTCAAGGCTATTTGGGAACATTGCAAGAGCTGAAATAAAGGAATAATAATTGATGGATAAACGTATTTTTGTTGAAAAAAAGGCTGATTTTCAGGTCAAGTCAGAGAGTTTGGTTAGAGAGCTCCAGCACAACTTGGGACTGTCAAGCTTGAAAAGTATTCGTATTGTGCAGGTTTATGATGTCTTTGATTTGGCAGAGGACTTGTTTGCGCCTGCAGAGAAACACATTTTCTCTGAGCAGGTGACAGACCATGTTTTGGACGAAGCTGTTGTGCAGGCGGATCTGGCTAACTATGCTTTCTTTGCCATTGAAAGCCTGCCAGGACAGTTTGACCAACGTGCGGCTTCTTCACAGGAAGCTTTGCTTTTGCTGGGAAGTTCGAGTGATGTAATAGTCAATACAGCCCAACTTTACTTGGTTAATAAAGATATTGATGCGACTGAGTTAGAAGCGGTCAAGAACTACTTACTCAACCCAGTTGATTCTCGTTTCAAGGACATCACGACTGGAATTGCCAAGCAGGAATTTTCAGAGTCAGACAAGACCATTCCTGAATTGACTTTCTTTGAAAGCTATACAGCAGAAGACTTTGCTCGCTACAAGGCCGAGCAGGGCATGGCAATGGAAGTAGATGATTTGCTCTTTATTCAAGACTATTTCAAGTCTATTGGACGTGTGCCAACTGAGACTGAGTTAAAGGTGTTGGATACTTACTGGTCTGACCACTGCCGTCACACGACTTTTGAGACAGAGTTGAAACACATCGACTTTTCAGCTTCTAAATTCCAAAAGCAATTGCAGTCAACCTATGAAAAATATATTGCCATGCGTGATGAGTTGGGACGTACGGAAAAACCGCAAACCTTGATGGATATGGCTACTATTTTCGGTCGTTATGAGCGTGCTAATGGTCGTTTGGACGATATGGAAGTGTCAGACGAAATCAATGCTTGCTCTGTTGAAATTGAAGTGGATGTTGATGGTGTCAAGGAACCTTGGCTTCTCATGTTTAAAAATGAAACTCATAACCACCCAACTGAGATTGAGCCATTTGGTGGAGCGGCTACCTGTATCGGTGGAGCCATTCGTGATCCGTTGTCAGGTCGTTCCTACGTTTACCAAGCCATGCGTATCTCAGGTGCTGGTGATATTACAGCACCGATTTCGGAAACTCGCGCTGGGAAATTGCCACAACAGGTTATTTCTAAAACAGCGGCTCATGGTTATTCTTCTTACGGAAACCAGATTGGGCTTGCGACAACTTACGTTCGTGAGTACTTCCACCCAGGTTTTGTAGCTAAACGTATGGAGCTAGGTGCTGTTGTCGGTGCTGCTCCTAAGGGCAACGTTGTCCGTGAAAAACCGACAGCGGGCGATGTGATTATCCTTCTCGGTGGTAAGACTGGACGTGATGGTGTCGGTGGTGCGACAGGCTCTTCTAAAGTTCAAACAGTTGAGTCTGTAGAGACTGCTGGTGCTGAGGTCCAAAAAGGGAATGCCATCGAAGAACGCAAGATTCAACGTCTTTTCCGTAATGGCGATGTCACTCGTCTTATCAAGAAATCAAATGACTTTGGTGCTGGTGGTGTCTGTGTGGCTATCGGTGAATTGGCAGACGGTCTTGAAATCGACCTTGACAAGGTGCCTCTTAAATACCAAGGCTTGAATGGTACAGAAATTGCTATCTCTGAATCACAAGAACGGATGGCAGTCGTGGTTCGTCCTGAAGATGTGGCTGCCTTCGTTGCAGAATGTAACAAAGAAAATATTGATGCTGTTGTGGTTGCGACAGTGACTGAAAAACCAAATCTAGTCATGCACTGGAATGGTGAAACAATCGTCGACTTGGAACGTCGTTTCCTTGATACCAACGGTGTGCGTGTCGTTGTAGATGCCAAGGTTGTGGACAAGGATGTCAAGCTTCCAGAAGAACGTACAACAAGCGCTGACACACTTGAAGCAGATACCCTTGCGGTTCTATCTGACCTCAACCATGCGAGTCAAAAAGGCTTGCAGACCATCTTTGACTGTTCGGTCGGTCGTTCTACAGTTAATCACCCACTTGGTGGTCGCTATCAACTCACACCAACTGAGGCTTCTGTGCAGAAATTGCCAGTCCAACACGGTGTGACTCACACTGCGTCAGTCATTGCTCAAGGTTTCAACCCTTATCTAGCAGAATGGTCTCCATACCACGGTGCTGCTTATGCGGTTATCGAAGCAACTGCTCGTTTGGTTGCTGCTGGTGCCAACTGGTCTAAGGCTCGATTCTCTTACCAAGAGTACTTCGAGCGCATGGACAAACAAGCCGAGCGTTTTGGTCAGCCAGTAGCAGCTCTTCTAGGAACTATCGAAGCTCAGATTCAGCTTGGCTTACCATCTATCGGTGGTAAGGACTCCATGTCTGGTACCTTTGAGGAATTGACCGTACCACCGACCTTGGTAGCCTTTGGGGTGACAACAGCAGATAGCCGTAATGTGCTCTCTCCAGAGTTCAAGAATGCTGGTGAAAACATTTACTACATCCCAGGTCAAGCCCTCTCTGCAGAGATTGATTTTGATTTGGTTAAGTCTAACTTTGCTCAATTTGAAGCTATCCAAGCTGGTCACAAAGTGACATCTGCATCAGCTGTCAAATATGGTGGTGTGGTTGAAGCTCTTGCCCTTGCTACCTTTGGAAATCATATTGGTGCAGAGGTAACCTTTCCTGAACTTGAAACAGCCTTGACAGCTCAATTAGGCGGCTTTGTCTTCACGTCTCCTGAAGAAATCGCTGGAGTGGAGAAAATCGGGCAAACGAGCGCAGACTTTACACTCCTTGTCAACGGTGTGAAGCTAGATGGACAGAAACTTGACAGTGCCTTCCAAGGAAAATTGGAAGAAGTTTATCCAACAGAATTTGCCCAAGCCAAAGAACTGTCTGAAGTACCAGCTGTGGCATCAGATGTTGTGATTAAAGCCAAAGAAAAGATTGAAAAACCTGTGGTTTATATCCCAGTCTTTCCAGGAACCAACTCAGAATATGATTCAGCTAAGGCATTTGAAAAAGAAGGTGCAGAGGTCAACTTAGTACCATTTGTGACCTTGAATGAAGAAGCCATTGTCAAGTCAGTTGAAACTATGGTTGACAACATCGGTAAGGCTAACATTCTCTTCTTTGCAGGTGGCTTCTCGGCTGCGGATGAACCAGATGGTTCAGCTAAGTTTATCGTCAACATCCTGCTTAATGAAAAAG
Organism: Streptococcus mitis; assembly: GCF_003944325.1. Classification (GTDB taxonomy): domain Bacteria; phylum Bacillota; class Bacilli; order Lactobacillales; family Streptococcaceae; genus Streptococcus; species Streptococcus mitis_CW. The sequence continues at coordinate 26,335 of NZ_RJPX01000011.1, forward strand.
TGCGTGCAGCTATTGATAGCTTTATCGCCCGTGGTGGCTTGATTATCGGTATCTGTAATGGATTCCAGGCCTTGGTCAAATCAGGTCTTCTTCCATACGGAAACTTCGAAGATGCCAGCAGTACTAGCCCAACCCTCTTCTACAATGATGCCAACCAACATGTGGCTAAGATGGTGGAAACCCGTATTGCCAATACCAACTCACCATGGTTAGCTGGTGTGCAAGTAGGCGATATCCACGCTATTCCTGTTTCGCACGGGGAAGGGAAATTTGTCGTGACTGCTGAGGAATTTGCAGAGCTCCGTGACAATGGACAAATTTTCAGCCAATACGTTGACTTTGACGGAAAACCAAGCATGGATTCTAAGTACAATCCAAATGGTTCTGTCCATGCCATCGAAGGAATTACCAGCAAAAACGGTCAAATTATCGGTAAGATGGGACATTCAGAACGTTATGAGGACGGTCTGTTCCTAAACATTCCAGGAAATAAAGACCAGCACCTGTTTGCATCGGCGGTTAAATATTTCACTGGAAAATAAGACTTGCAGATTTTCTAATAGATAGTATCAGTAATGTAAAAGTCATGTAGATTTAGCTCTTGACGATTGCAAATGAAAATTAGGTATAAAAAATGACATACGAAGTAAAATCTCTTAATGAAGAATGTGGTGTTTTCGGTATCTGGGGACATCCAGATGCTGCTAAATTAACCTATTTTGGTCTCCACAGTCTTCAGCACCGTGGTCAGGAGGGGGCAGGAATCCTCTCCAATGATCAGGGACAACTGAAGCGCCATCGTGACATGGGACTTTTATCAGAAGTCTTCAGAAATCCTGCTAATTTGGATAAATTGACAGGAACTGGTGCGATTGGTCACGTGCGTTATGCGACTGCTGGCGAAGCTTCTGTAGATAACATTCAGCCCTTCCTCTTCCGTTTTCACGATATGCAGTTTGGCTTGGCTCATAATGGAAACTTGACCAATGCAGCCTCTCTCAAGAAAGAATTGGAAGATAGAGGAGCGATTTTCAGCGCGACTTCGGACTCGGAAATCTTGGCTCATCTCATTCGTCGCAGTCACAATCCGAACTTGATGGGAAAAATCAAGGAAGCGCTCAGCCTTGTCAAAGGTGGTTTTGCCTATATCTTGCTGTTTGAGGACAAGTTGATTGCGGCTCTTGACCCCAATGGTTTCCGTCCGCTTTCTATCGGGAAAATGGCTAATGGAGCGGTGGTTGTTTCCTCTGAAACTTGCGCTTTTGAAGTCATTGGTGCCGAGTGGATTCGTGATTTGAAACCAGGTGAGATTGTGATTATTGATGACAAGGGCATCCAGTATGATAGCTATACAGACGATACCCAGTTAGCAATCTGTTCCATGGAGTATATCTACTTTGCCCGCCCTGATTCTAATATCCACGGTGTCAATGTCCATACGGCACGTAAACGTATGGGTGCCCAATTGGCGCGTGAATTCAAGCATGAGGCAGATATCGTGGTCGGTGTACCCAATTCTTCCCTCAGCGCGGCTATGGGATTTGCGGAAGAATCAGGTTTACCAAACGAAATGGGCCTCATCAAGAACCAATACACCCAACGTACCTTTATCCAACCGACTCAAGAATTGCGGGAGCAAGGGGTGCGGATGAAACTGTCTGCTGTTTCAGGCGTTGTTAAAGGCAAACGTGTGGTCATGGTGGATGATTCCATTGTTCGTGGGACAACCTCTCGCCGTATCGTTCAGCTTTTGAAAGAAGCAGGTGCGACTGAGGTTCACGTTGCAATTGGTAGTCCAGCGCTAGCTTATCCATGCTTCTACGGGATTGATATCCAGACCCGTCAGGAACTGATTGCAGCCAATCATACGGTTGAAGAAACGCGTCAAATCATTGGGGCAGACAGTCTGACTTATCTCTCTGTTGAGGGATTGATTGATTCGATTGGGATTGAAACAGATGCGCCAAATGGTGGTCTCTGTGTCGCTTACTTTGACGGTGACTACCCAACTCCTCTCTACGACTATGAAGAAGACTATCGTAGAAGTTTGGAAGAAAAGACCAGTTTTTACAAGTAGCCGACTGAAGATTCTTCATAAAAGAAAAGGAATAAACAAATGACAAATAAAAATGCATACGCTCCACGTCTCACTACTGACTAAAAGCTAAAGCATTTGTCAGTAGACGCTTTCTCCTATGGGACCAAAGCTAGAGACCTGACTAGTATTTTTAGATAAAATAATTGTTTATCTAAAAATACGTCGCAGTCTTTCTCAAAAAAAGAAAAGGAATAAATAAATGACAAAAAATGCTTATGCCCAGTCTGGGGTGGATGTTGAAGCGGGTTATGAAGTTGTTGAACGGATTAAAAAGCACGTGGCTCGTACGGAGCGTGCAGGTGTTATGGGAGCTCTGGGTGGCTTTGGTGGTATGTTTGACCTTTCAAAAACTGGTATCAAAGAGCCCGTCTTGATCTCAGGGACTGACGGTGTTGGAACCAAACTTATGCTGGCTATCAAGTACGACAAGCACGATACCATTGGTCAGGACTGTGTGGCTATGTGTGTCAATGACATCATCGCTGCAGGTGCGGAGCCCCTCTATTTTCTTGACTATGTGGCGACAGGGAAGAATGAACCAGCCAAGCTAGAACAAGTGGTTGCTGGTGTAGCAGAAGGTTGTGTGCAGGCTGGTGCTGCCCTCATCGGTGGGGAAACGGCTGAAATGCCTGGTATGTATGGTGAAGATGATTACGATCTAGCTGGTTTTGCGGTCGGTGTGGCTGAAAAATCTCAAATCATTGACGGCTCAAAGGTGTCAGAGGGAGATATTCTTCTTGGACTTGCTTCAAGTGGGATTCACTCAAATGGTTACTCCCTCGTTCGTCGTGTATTTGCCGACTATACAGGTGAGGAAGTCTTGCCAGAATTGGAAGGCAAGAAACTCAAGGAAGTTCTTCTTGAGCCGACTCGTATCTATGTCAAGGCTGTCTTGCCACTCATCAAGGAAGAGTTGGTCAACGGTATTGCCCACATCACTGGTGGAGGCTTTATTGAAAATGTCCCTCGTATGTTTGCAGCTGAGCTGGCTGCTGAGATTGAAGAAGACAAGGTACCAGTGCTTCCGATTTTCAAAGCCCTTGAAAAATACGGTAAAATCAAGCATGAAGAAATGTTTGAAATCTTCAATATGGGTGTGGGACTCATGTTGGCAGTTAGCCCTGAAAATGTAGGTCGTGTCAAAGAATTGCTGGATGAACCAGTCTATGAAATTGGTCGCATCGTCAAGAAAGAAAACGAAAGTGTCATCATCAAATGAAAAAAATAGCGGTTTTTGCCTCGGGTAATGGCTCAAATTTTCAGGTGATTGCCGAACAGTTTTCAGTGGAGTTTGTCTTTTCAGACCATCGTGACGCCTATGTGCTCGAACGTGCAGACAAGCTTGGTGTCCTATCCTACGCTTTTGAACTCAAGGAGTTTGAGAGCAAGGCAGACTACGAAGCAGCACTTGTTGAGCTATTAGAAGAGTACCAGATTGACTTGGTTTGTCTGGCAGGCTACATGAAAATCGTTGGATCGACCTTATTGGCGGCATATGAGGGACGAATTATCAACATTCATCCAGCCTACCTGCCAGAATTTCCAGGAGCTCATGGGATTGAGGAGGCTTGGAATGCTGGGGTGGATCAGTCTGGTGTGACCATTCACTGGGTGGATTCAGGTGTGGATACAGGCAAGGTTATCAAACAAGTGCGTGTACCGCGACTAGCTGATGATACGATTGAAAGTTTTGCAACTCGGATTCATGAGGCAGAGTACAAGTTGTATCCAGAGGTGTTGGATAGTTTGGGAGTGGAGAGAAGGTAAGAAGGAAACCAAGTTTTGATTGTGAAATCTTGCTGTAGAAAAAATGATTAATTTGAAATTAGTAGATGAGAATAGTTTTCAGGCAGTGCTGGATTTGAAAATATCTGAAGCTGATGAACGAGCACGTTTCGTGTCTCCAAATGTACGCTCTTTAGCTGACGCATGGCTCTACCGAGAGAATGGGGATGTGTTTCCAATGGCAATCTATTGGAATGAGCTTGTAGTTGGTTTTCTCCTGTTGGAAATAGATAAGGATGAAGCGGAATACTTTATCTGGCGGATAATGATTGGCCAGCAGTACCAAGGAAGAGGTTATGGACGAAAAGCCTTGGAAGTTCTGATCAAAAAGGCTCAGATGGATAGCATTTGCAATCATATTATTGCAGATTATGTGGTTGGAAATGAAAAAATGAAGCACCTGCTGACTAGTCTGGGTTTTCAGGAAACAGGATTTATAGAAGAAAATAACGAAGTCGCTATGCGCTTGGATTTAAAGAAAGAGGAATAGAATGACGAAAAAAGCCTTGATCAGTGTCTCAGACAAATCGGGCATTGTTAAATTTGCCCAAGAACTTAAAAAACTCGGTTGGGATATTATCTCAACAGGTGGGACCAAGGTTGCCCTTGATACAGCTGGGGTGAAGACCATTGCCATCGATGATGTGACTGGTTTTCCAGAGATGATGGATGGCCGTGTCAAGACCCTTCATCCAAATATCCACGGGGGACTTTTGGCTCGTCGTGACTTGTATAGTCACTTGGAAGCAGCTAAGGAGAACCAGATTGAGCTCATTGATCTTGTTGTGGTAAACCTTTACCCATTTAAGGAAACCATCCTCAAACCGGACGTGACTTACGCTGACGCAGTTGAAAACATCGATATCGGCGGGCCATCTATGCTTCGCTCAGCTGCGAAAAATCATGCTAGCGTAACAGTTGTGGTAGACCCTGCTGACTATGATGTGGTGCTTAACGAATTGTCAGCAAATGGTGAAACAATTTATGAAACTCGTCAACGTTTAGCAGCAAAAGTTTTCCGTCACACAGCAGCTTATGATGCTTTGATTGCAGAGTATTTCACAGCTCAAGTGGGCGAAAGCAAGCCTGAAAAACTCACTTTGACTTATGACCTCAAGCAAGCTATGCGCTATGGGGAAAATCCTCAACAGGACGCGGACTTCTACCAAAAAGCTTTGCCGACAGACTACTCGATTGCATCTGCTAAACAGCTTAACGGGAAAGAATTGTCCTTCAACAATATCCGCGATGCGGATGCTGCCATTCGTATTATCCGTGACTTCAAAGACCGTCCAACCGTTGTGGCTCTCAAACACATGAACCCATGTGGAATCGGTCAGGCGGATGATATAGAAACAGCTTGGGATTACGCTTATGAGTCTGATCCAGTATCAATTTTCGGTGGTATCGTCGTTCTCAACCGTGAAGTAGATGCTACGACGGCTGAGAAGATGCATGGCGTTTTCCTTGAAATCATCATCGCACCGAGCTATACAGATGAAGCGCTAGCCATTTTGACCAACAAAAAGAAAAACTTGCGCATTCTTGCCTTGCCATTTGACGCTCAAGATGCTAGTGAAGTGGAAGCGGAGTACACAGGCGTGGTTGGTGGACTTCTCGTGCAAAACCAAGACGTGGTCAAAGAGAGGCCAGCTGACTGGCAAGTGGTGACCAAGCGCCAACCAACAGAGACAGAGGCGACAGCTCTTGAGTTTGCTTGGAAGGCTATTAAATACGTCAAATCAAACGGAATCATTGTAACCAACGACCACATGACACTTGGTGTTGGCCCAGGTCAGACCAACCGTGTGGCTTCTGTTCGTATCGCCATTGACCAAGCTAAAGATCGTCTTGATAGTGCTGTCCTTGCTTCAGATGCCTTCTTCCCATTTGCAGATAACGTGGAAGAAATCGCTAAAGCAGGTATTAAGGCTATCATCCAGCCAGGTGGCTCCGTTCGTGACCAAGAATCTATCGAAGCTGCTGACAAATATGGCTTGACCATGGTCTTCACAGGCGTGAGACATTTTAGACATTAAGAAGACAAGAGGGAAGAAAACAGTTTCTTTCCTTTTTTTGCTTAAAAAACGGAATAGAACAAGATTAAAACGAACGTTTATGATATAATATTATTAAATAATTCGCAAAAGAGGTTGAGAAATGAAGCTGTTAGTTATCGGTTCGGGTGGTCGTGAGCATGCGATTGCTAAGAAGTTGCTTGATTCAAAAGAGGTAGAAAAGGTTTTTGTAGCTCCTGGGAATGACGGGATGACTCTGGATGGTTTGGAATTGGTAAATATCTCTATTTCCGAACATTCTAAATTGATTGAGTTTGCAAAGGTCAACGATATTGCTTGGACCTTTATCGGGCCAGACGATGCCCTTGCTGCTGGGATTCTGGATGATTTTAACCAAGCTGGGCTCAAGGCCTTTGGTCCGACCAAAGCTGCAGCGGAGCTAGAGTGGTCCAAGGATTTTGCTAAGGAAATTATGGTCAAATATGACGTTCCGACAGCAGCCTATGGCACATTCTCGGATTTTGAGGAAGCCAAGGCCTACATCGAGGGAAAAGGCGCTCCAATCGTCGTCAAGGCGGATGGCTTGGCGCTCGGGAAGGGTGTTGTCGTTGCTGAGACAGTCGAGCAAGCGGTCGAAGCAGCTCACGAGATGCTTTTGGATAATAAATTTGGTGACTCAGGTGCGCGTGTAGTTATCGAGGAATTCCTTGACGGGGAGGAGTTCTCTCTCTTTGCCTTTGTCAATGGGGACAAGTTTTACATCATGCCCACGGCTCAGGACCACAAACGTGCCTATGATGGTGATAAGGGGCCTAACACAGGTGGCATGGGTGCCTATGCACCAGTTCCTCACTTTCCACAGAGCGTGGTTGCCACAGCGGTTGACACTATTGTCAAGCCAGTCCTAGAAGGGATGATCAAAGAAGGTCGTCCTTATCTGGGTATCCTTTACGCAGGGCTTATTTTAACAGCAGATGGACCTAAAGTTATCGAGTTCAATGCTCGTTTTGGAGATCCCGAAACTCAGATTATCTTGCCACGATTGACGTCTGACTTTGCACAAAATATCACGGATATTCTCGATGGCAAGGAGCCGAAGATCACATGGACGAACAAGGGTGTGACTCTAGGTGTGGTTGTTGCATCCAAGGGCTATCCGCTAGATTATGCAAAGGGTGTCGAGTTGCCAACTAAGACAGAAGGCAATATCATCACCTACTATGCCGGAGCTAAATTTGCTGAAAATGGGGAAGACCTTCTTTCAAACGGAGGCCGTGTCTATATGCTCGTCACCACTGCTGATACCGTCAAAGAAGCCCAAGAAACCATCTACAAGGAACTTGACAAACAAAATACAGAAGGCCTCTTTTACCGAACAGATATCGGAAGCAAGGCCATAAAAGATTAATAGATACTATAGTTGTCATGGCGAGCGAAAGCGAGCCAAAGTAAGATAATGGTTGCCGTGGTGAAAAGACCAGAACAGTATCTGTTCTGGTCTAGGGAAAATTTGAGACCTTAGGCTCAAATTTTAGGAGTGAAACCGAAGGTTTGCTTCCGTCCCCACCACCTAAGACCATTATCAAAAAAGAAGAAAAAAGGAAAAATTATGACTAAACCAATTATTTCCATTATCATGGGCTCAAAATCCGACTGGGCAACCATGCAAAAAACCGCCGAAGTCTTAGATCGCTTCGGTGTAGCCTACGAAAAGAAAGTTGTCTCTGCCCACCGTACTCCAGACCTCATGTTCAGACATGCGGAGGAGGCTCGTAGTCGTGGTATCAAGGTCATTATCGCGGGTGCTGGTGGCGCAGCCCATTTGCCAGGTATGGTTGCTGCCAAAACAACCCTTCCAGTCATTGGTGTGCCCGTCAAATCTCGTGCGCTTAGTGGCGTGGACTCGCTCTACTCTATCGTACAGATGCCGGGTGGAGTACCAGTCGCAACCATGGCTATCGGTGAAGCAGGAGCGACCAACGCAGCCCTCTTTGCCCTCCGTCTCCTGTCAGTAGAGGATCAGGCTATCGCGACAGTTTTGGCAGATTTTGCAGAAGAACAAGGAAAAATCGCAGAGGAGTCTACCAATGAGCTCATCTAAAACAATCGGAATTATCGGTGGCGGTCAGCTGGGGCAGATGATGGCCATTTCTGCTATCTACATGGGGCACAAGGTTATCGCGCTGGATCCTGCTGCGGATTGTCCAGCCTCTCGCGTGGCGGAAATCATCGTGGCTCCTTATAACGATGTGGAAGCTCTTCGTCAGCTGGCTGAGCGATGCGATGTCCTGACCTATGAGTTTGAAAATGTCGATGCTGACGGCTTGGATGCTGTTATCAAGGAGGGACAACTCCCTCAAGGGACAGACCTGCTCCGCATTTCTCAAAATCGGATTTTTGAAAAGGACTTTCTCTCAAATAAGGCTCAAGTCACCGTGGCACCATACAAGGTCGTGACTTCTAGCCAAGACTTGGCAGATATCGACCTCTCTAAAAACTATATCCTCAAGACGGCGACCGGTGGTTACGATGGCCATGGTCAAAAGGTTATTCGTTCAGAAGCAGACTTGGAAGAAGCTTATACACTAGCGGATTCAGCAGACTGTGTTTTGGAAGAATTTGTCAACTTTGACCTTGAGATTTCAGTCATCGTGTCTGGTAATCGCAAGGATGTGACGGTTTTCCCAGTTCAGGAAAATATCCATCGTAACAACATCCTATCTAAAACAATTGTGCCTGCTCGCATTTCTGATAGTCTAGCTGAGAAAGCTAAAGATATGGCTCTACGAATTGCAGAACAACTGCACTTGTCTGGAACCCTTTGCGTGGAAATGTTTGCGACGGCTGATGATATTATCGTTAATGAGATCGCCCCACGTCCACATAACTCAGGGCACTACTCGATTGAAGCCTGCGACTTCTCTCAGTTTGATACCCATATCCTAGGCGTTCTGGGAGCACCATTGCCCGCCATTAAACTGCATGCACCAGCTGTTATGCTCAATGTTCTCGGCCAACATGTTGAGACCGCTGAAAAATATGTCACAGAAAATCCAAGCGCCCATCTCCACATGTATGGTAAAATAGAAGCGAAGCACAACCGCAAGATGGGACATGTGACTTTGTTTAGTGATGTGCCGGATAAGGTTGAGGAATTTTAATTAAATATTAGATAGAGGGAAATAATGAATAATAATAAACAAATAAAAAATCCAATAATTAAATCATATGTTAATGATTTTGCTGATAAACATGAAATCTCTAAAAAGCAACGAAAAGACGAACATCTTTTATTTGAAAGTTATATCAATGATGCCATAGTTTCAGTATATGGAAATGACGCTAATGTTTCATATGAGGACATGGAGACTGGATCGGCATTTGGTATTGATGGTGTAGCCATATTTGTTGCTGATAAACTGGTCCAAAGTGTTGAAGACGTTGATTATGTTGTTGAAAATTTAAAACGGTTTGATGTTGAATTTTATTTTATTCAAACGAAAACGTCTGAAAAAATAGATAGACAAGAACTGAATGATTTCTTTACGGGAGTTAGAAGGTTTTTCGACTTTGATCGTGATAGTTGTGATATTTTGGAATTAGATGTTTTTTGGGAAACTGCAAAATATATTTTCACTAAGGCAAGTAGATTTAAAGAAAATCCAAAACTAAATACATTTTTTGTCAGTTTAGATACAAATGAAGATGAGAAGTTAAAAGATGAACATATTTTGAAAACAATTGAAATGGGTGTCAGTGACTTAGAAAAATTAAGTTTGTTTGGCACAATCCTTTCACCTAAGATAATGGGTTTGAAATCTGTAATGGAGTTACATCGTAAGAATCAATCTGACTTAGAAATTAGTATAAGTATGACAAAAACGCCTGTTGCTTACCCGAAAGATATGAGTGGTAAAATAAAAAATGGATATTACGGATTGATCAGGTTAGAAGAATTTATTAAGTTATTATCAGATGAAATAGACGGTAAGAAGGTTTTGAGACGTGGAATTTTTGATGATAACATAAGATATTATTTAGGTGCTGATGAAAAAATAGAAGTTAATCATAATATGAAAAACCAGCTGGTTGGGGAGGATAGTTATTTATTTGGATTATTAAATAATGGAATTACAATAATTGGAGATGATATAAAACTTAATTCTGAAGAGTTAACTTTAGTCAATTATCAAATTGTTAATGGATGTCAAACCAGTAATGTAATTTTTGAATCTCTAGATTCTATTTCTGAAACTGATGAAATTTATCTTCCGGTCAGATTTATTGCCACTACTGACGAAGAAACAAAAAATTCAATTATAAAAGCAACTAATAGTCAGACCACTTTGAAACCAGAACAGTTGGCAGCTTTAGCACCGATACAGAAAAATATTGAAGAGTATTATCGTTCTAAAGAAAAAGAACGTAATTCAGTAGGTCTATATTATGAACGTAGGACAGAACAGTATAGAGATGATAATATATCTAAAACAAAAATAATTAATATTCCTATTCAGATTAAGGCTACGTCAGCAATGTTTTTAAATCTTCCACATGAGGTTTCGGGTCAATATGGTAAAGTTGAACGTAACACTAGAAATGCCTTATTCAATGAAAATGATTTGAAATATATTAATATTTATTATAGTAGTGGTTTAACCTTTTATAAAGTGGAACGTTATGTCAGAAATAATTATGATAGAAAATATTTTAAAGCTAGATGGCACCTTATGATGATTATTAAATATTTATTAGGTGATGGGAAAGATGAATTAGGTATAACTAAATTTAATAGTAAAATAAGTCATAAGATAGAAGAAGTTGTTAAAGATGATACTGAATTTAGTAATTATATTGAACAGGCAATAGCTATCTTAAATAAATTTTTAGAAGAAAAATTTGAAAAAGACATTATACAGAAAGACAGGAAATTATTTGAAAGAAAAGAAACAACAGAGGAACTTATTAATTATACAAAGAGCTTTGAGGTAAAATAACATGATCGACCGTTACTCTCGCCCTGAGATGGCGAACATTTGGAGTGAAGAAAATAAATACCGTGCTTGGCTTGAGGTGGAAATCTTGGCTGACGAGGCATGGGCTGAGTTGGGGGAAATCCCTAAGGAAGATGTGGCTTTGATTCGCGAGAAAGCGGACTTTGACATCGACCGTATTTTAGAGATTGAGCAGGAGACGCGCCATGATGTGGTTGCCTTCACGCGTGCGGTTTCTGAGACGCTTGGTGAAGAGCGCAAGTGGGTCCACTATGGTTTGACTTCTACCGATGTGGTAGATACGGCCTACGGTTACCTCTACAAGCAGGCCAACGACATCATCCGTCGTGACCTTGAAAATTTCACCAACATCATCGCTGATAAGGCTAAGGAGCACAAGTTTACCATCATGATGGGGCGTACCCACGGTGTGCACGCTGAGCCTACAACCTTTGGTCTTAAATTGGCGACTTGGTACAGCGAAATGAAGCGCAATATCGAGCGTTTCGAACATGCGGCTGCGGGTGTGGAAGCTGGTAAGATTTCTGGTGCGGTTGGAAACTTCGCTAATATCCCACCATTTGTTGAGCAATATGTCTGCGACAAACTTGGTATCCGTGCCCAAGAAATCTCTACACAGGTCCTTCCTCGTGACCTTCATGCTGAGTACTTTGCGGTTCTTGCTAGCATCGCGACTTCAATCGAGCGTATGGCGACTGAAATTCGCGGTTTGCAAAAATCTGAGCAACGCGAAGTGGAAGAATTCTTTGCCAAAGGACAAAAAGGTTCATCTGCTATGCCTCACAAACGCAACCCTATCGGTTCTGAAAACATGACAGGTTTGGCGCGTGTTATCCGTGGTCATATGCTTACGGCCTATGAGAACGTTGCTCTCTGGCACGAACGCGACATTTCCCACTCATCAGCTGAGCGTATCATCACACCAGATACGACCATTTTGATTGACTACATGCTCAACCGTTTTGGAAATATCGTCAAGAACTTGACGGTCTTCCCAGAAAACATGATCCGCAACATGAACTCGACTTTCGGTCTTATCTTTAGCCAACGTGCTATGTTGACCTTGATTGAAAAAGGCATGACGCGTGAGCAAGCCTATGACTTGGTGCAACCAAAAACAGCTTACTCTTGGGACAATCAAGTAGACTTTAAACCTCTTCTCGAAGCAGATCCAGAGGTAACATCACGCCTTACACAAGAGGAAATCGATGAAATTTTCAACCCTCTTTACTACACTAAACGAGTGGATGATATCTTTGAACGTCTAGGACTGGGTGATTAATTAAAAAAATAAACAGCGAGCTTTAATCTCGCTGTTTATTTTTTTATTGAAAAGACTTAGTCTTCTTTTCTTTTAGTGAGTCCATAGAATGCTAGTGTGGCCATGAGTCCTGCGACTACTAGTCCTGCAGAATGGTGACTTCCTGTTTCTGGAAGTTTTTTCTCTGTTGCTACAGGAGCTGGACCTTGAGGAAGAGCTTTGTTTTCCTCAGCAGGAGCAGTTGATGGAGCTGGTTGGCTTGGGATTTCTAGTTTTGATTCTTCTTCAGCAATAGCGGCTTGTCTGTGTTCATCACCTACATGCGTTACCAGAGTTCCGACTTCAACTATTTGTGTAACGGCTTCCTGCGCTACGACACTATTTACAAGTGTTTTCACTTCCTTGCCATCGGCAGAAGTGCTCACAGAGTAGAAGTTTGTACGATGCCCGTTGACACCTTTAGTAAGGACTTGAGTTTTTCCTTTGAGCAAGAGTGGATTTTCACGAGTCACTGTGGTAAATTGAATTTCTTCCTCTTGAACATCTAGTCTAGGTTTTACCTCAGTAGTTGGTGCAAGACCACTTTCATCACCCTTGTGAGTTACAGGAGTACCGACTTCAACAACTTGGTTCACAGCTTCTTTGGTTATCAGGCTATCAAGGATTGTTTCGGTTGTTTTTCCATTTTCAGTGAGTACAGAGATGTAATGAGTTCGTTCACCTTTGATTCCTGCTGTGATAATATTTTGCTGACCAGCTGGAAGGTTAGGATTTTCTTTCTTGATAACATCAAATGGAATTTCTTCAGTTCTTGTGATGAGTTCTGGCCTGGTTTCAACATTGGCAACCACTTCATTTTCATCCAGGCTTCCTGAGTGAGTTGCAGCTGGTTTGAGACCTAAGCGAGCAGCTCTTAGTTTGGCTACAAGTGTGTCAACTTCAGCTTGTTTATTACGGTTGAGGTTGTAATTTAGAGCTGTTTTAGTTGCACTTAGGGTGTCTAAGCTTTCCTTGCTGTATCCTTCTAAGTTTTCAGGAATTTGTGCGATTTCTTCGCGGAGAGCATTATAATTAGCACGGAAGTAGTCTTTATTGTGGTCTGCAAAGGCAGTCATAAGTTCAAAGATTTCTTCCTCCTTATACTTAGCGCTTGGTCTATCTGCCCAGATAGCAAGCATACTTCCGACTGTTGGAAGGTCTACTTCAGGATATTTGGTAGAAGCTAGTTGATTGAATGGTGTTTTTCCAGTATTCTCAATAGCTTTTTTGAGGAAACCACCACCATCTTCTGGTTTTTGACCGAGAATGTAGTACCAGTCACCGTTGGTATTCAAGAACTTATAACCCTTGCTTGCTAGGTATTGAGGTGATGCGAGGTTGTAGCCCCACCAGCCTTTAGACCAGTAAGAAATCAAGACATCTTTGTCAAACTCAACATCGTCCTTGTCCTCATAGTAGAAGCCATCGTTGAAGGCCATTGGTTGAAGCCCTCTTTCTTTGGCCATAGCTGTGAGGGTGTTGGCATATTCGGCAAACTTGCCATAGAGTTGATACCATTTGAGGTAGTACCAGCCTTGGGCACTAGTCGCATCGTTGGCATATTCGTCAGTACCAAAGTTGAAAATCTTTGTTTTCCCTGCAAAGAAGTCCATGTATTTACCGATGAGGGTTTTTACAAAGTTCATCGCTTCTTCGTTTCTCAAGTCCATAGTTGTTTTAGAGACTTTGTCAAAGTGGGCTTGAGGATTTTTAATGCCTAATTTTTCCATGGCAACCAGCATAGCATCCATGTGACCTGGACTGTTAATAGCTGGGATGAGACTGATGCCCTTAGATTTAGCGTATTCAATTAGTTCTGTCACTTCTGCCTGTGTAAGTGCAGTCCCGTTTGGATCATCGTAGTAAGCTTTTGTTCCTTGTATGATGGCATTTTTGACATCATCACTTGCATAGCTTTTTCCGTTGGCAGTGATGGTCATATCATCGAGTAGGAAGCGAAGTCCGTCATTTCCTAGAAGGAGATGAACATCAGAATATCCGAGCTCACTGGCCTTATCTACGATGCGTTTAAGCTGATCAAGAGTAAAGTATTTGCGTCCAGCATCGATTGAAATCACCTTGTTTTTAGCAAGTTTTTCAACCTCACGTTTAGCATCTTCTTCTTTTTGAGCTTCTGGTGTGAAGGTCAAATTGCTGACTGCTTCTTGAAGTTTTGCAATTGCTTGGTCAATCGTGTCTTGTTGAGCGCGGCTGAGGTCGCTATCAAGTGAACGGATGGCTTTTGCCGCTTCGTTAACTGCTGCGACACTTTCTGTAGTATAACGGTTAAGGTCTTTTGGTACCTCGTTAAGTGCTTGTTCTGCAGACTCATAATCAGCTGCGAAGTATTCAGCATTAGAATTTGCGAATTGACGCATGAGTTTGAAGAGGCGTGACGGTGAATAACGTGCAGATGGAGTGTCAGCCCAAGTAGCTACCATACCACCGATGAATGGAATAGTTGCTCCGTCGGATTTTGGTACCGAAGTGATTGGAGTGTTCTTGATACCGTTTAATCCTTGATCAAGGTTGTACCAACCTTGGCCATCTGCATTTCGCCCAAGAACATAGTACCAAGCATCGTTAGTGTTTAGGATTTGGTGACCTTTTTCTACTAGAAATTTAGAAGAAGCGACGTCGTAACCTCCCCAACCACCAGTCCACATTGAAACGATGATATCTTTGTCAAAAGTTCCGAAGCTAGTATCACTATTGTAGTAAATACCATCATTGAAGGCCATTGGTTTTAGACCGTGCGATTTGACGATGTGAGCAAGATCATTAGCGTAAGTGATGAATTTACTATATTTTCCTTTTGTTTGAAGGACAGTCCAACCTTTGGCGTTTGTTGCGTCATTGGCATATTCATCAAGTCCGATGTTGAAGATTTCAGTCTTTTTCGCGAAATAAGCAGCATACTTGTCAATAAGGGCTTTTGTAAAAGCGACCGCTTGTTCGTTGTCAAGATCTACGGTACGAGCTGATTCCTTCCCGAAATAGCTAAAGTTAGGTTTTTGGATTCCCAATTCTTTCATGGCATTGAGAATCGCATCCATGTGACCAGGGCTATTTACTGTCGGAATGAGACCGATACCTTTATCTTTGGCATAGTTAATCAGATCTGTCATTTGATTTTCTGTTAAGTGATTGCCGTTTGGATCGTTGTAATAATCATTTGTACCTTTTTCAATGGCACGTTTAACATCGTCACTGGCATAGTTCTTGCCGTTAGCTGTGATGCTCATATCGTCCAACATGAAGCGGAGCCCATCATTTCCAACTAATAGGTGTAAATCAGTGTAGCCATAATGTTTCGCTTTATCGATGATTTCCTTTAGTTGCTCTGGTGAGAAATATTTACGTCCAGCATCAATAGAAACAATTTTCTTTTTCGCTAGCTTTTCATTAGTTTGAGTGGCACGTTCAGTAGTCTGTGCGAGTACAGCAGGAGTGGCAGGCTCGTTTTTCTTTTCAGTATTGGCACTCTCTGCGCTTTTTTTCACTTGAGTTGTGCTCTCTACTTCCGTAGTAGGAGCTGGGCTGGCATGTTCTGTTACTACTGGTGTTACCACATTGTCTGTTTTTGGAAGGACTGTGTTAACAGTATCTTTTTCAGTTTTAACTTCCTCTTTTATAGTTTTATCAGCTTGTTTTACAAGTTTTTCTGCTTTATCTTGAATTGGTGCTTCTGATGCTTGTGGGCTATCCGGCACAGCTTGCAAAGTTTCAGTAGCTTTTGGTGCTGGTGTGAGTCCATCTGCAGATACGACTTGCGCACTGAAGGTAAATCCTATCAGTACAGAAGCTGCTCCGACTGCATACTTGCGGATTGAGAAACGCTGTTTCTTGTCTAGTTTCATGATAAAACCTCCTTGATACAACTATTTTGATAACGTTTACATAAAACCAATTTAATTTTATTATCTATATAGTAAAAAGTCAAGCAGGTTTATATAATAATTATAATAAGCGGAGGAAATCATAAGATTTTGGAAATAGCAATTTGTATAAGAATGTAAAATCAAGGAAAAATCAGTGATTTTTAACTTATTTTTAGTACAAGTGCTACAAATAAATATATTTATACTCTTCGAAAATCAAATTCAAACCACGTCAACGTCGCCTTGCCGTACTCAAGTACAGCCTGCGGCTAGTTTCCTAGTTTGCTCTTTGATTTTCATTGAGTATTAATAGCGTTTTCATAGTCGCTTTTTTGTGCTTTAATATATATAGAAAAGCCCAAGCGCTTAGGCTCAGGCCTTCTTCTTAGTGATCACGATCACATGAAATGAATTTGATCTTGTAGTAATCCGCTCGTTTATAAGTTTCGCTGTATGCAAGAACTTGGCCAGTAGATTCTAGCCTAGTAGTCTTGGTTTGTAAAACTGTTGGGAATTGCTCATCGACTCCGAGGGCCGAAGCCGCATGTTCTGGAGTTGGAAATGTGATTTCATTGATTTCTTCAAAATGTTCATCATTCATGTGAATGTGGTAATCTGATTTGAAACGGTTATAGATAGAACTATAATATTCAAGATTTGGATAATTTGCGTTGATGTATTGTTCTGGAATGTAAGATGTGTGGTAGATGTATACGACACCATTTGTTTCGCGTACGCGTTCAATCTTGTAGTAGAACTGGTCACCACGTAGTCCAAGTTTTTCTAAGTAGTTTAATTTGTTGCCACGTTCAATAGAAAGGACAGTAACTTTATCATCTTTAGTTTCAAAAACTTCTACATCTGAAAACTCTACGAGTTTGTGTTTGCGTGCGCGTGAAACGAATGTACCCTTTCCTTGTTGGCGGACAATATAGCCATCTTTGGCAAGATCGTTTAAGGCGCGGACAACGGTTATAGAACTTACATCATACATTGCAATCAATTCAGCTTCAGTGTAGAATTTATCTCCACTGGCAAATTGACCAGAAATGATTTTGTTCTTTAACTCATCTTTAATATATTGATACTTTGGAATTGCCATGTTTTCACCTCGATTTTCCTTTTCCACTAAAAATTTTACCATAAAATTGAAAAGAATAGTAGAGTTTTGAATAAAAAAATTAGAATAATAGGGTAAAAGGTTAATTTACATCAAAATTAATAGAAAAACATACATTTTTATACATGTTTTTAAAGGATACTATTGTTATAAATTAGAGATTTTTATAAGTTTTTTGTGTAAAAGTTAGTTAAAAATGAAAAAAATTGTGAAAGCCTATTGACAAATGCAAAATATTGAGATATAGTTACTATATCAACAAATGAAAGCGCAAGCTTTAGTTGTTAGAAGGTAAAAATATGACACGATTTGAGATACGGGATGATTTCTATCTCGATGGAAAAGCATTTAAGATTTTATCTGGAGCCATTCATTATTTTAGAGTTCCTCCAGAAGATTGGTATCATTCGCTCTATAATTTGAAGGCTCTTGGTTTTAACACGGTAGAGACTTACGTTGCTTGGAATCTACACGAACCCCGTGAGGGTGAGTTTAACTTTGAAGGAGCTCTGGATTTGGAGAGATTTCTCCAAACAGCACAAGATTTAGGCCTCTATGCTATTGTACGTCCGTCACCATTTATCTGTGCGGAGTGGGAATTCGGTGGCTTACCAGCTTGGCTCTTAACCAAAGATATGAGAATCCGTTCATCAGACCCAGCATATATCGAGGCAGTTGGTCGTTATTATGACCAACTCTTGTCACGATTGGTTCCACATTTATTGGACAATGGTGGGAATATCCTCATGATGCAGGTTGAAAATGAGTATGGTTCTTATGGCGAGGATAAGGCTTATCTGAGAGCCATTCGACAGTTGATGGAAGATCGTGGCGTAACCTGTCCCCTCTTTACATCAGATGGTCCTTGGAGAGCAACTCTGAAAGCTGGAACTTTAATCGAAGATGACCTCTTTGTAACAGGCAACTTTGGTTCTAAGGCACCTTACAACTTTTCACAGATGCAGGAATTCTTTGATGAACATGGCAAGAAATGGCCACTCATGTGTATGGAGTTCTGGGATGGCTGGTTCAACCGTTGGAAAGAACCGATTATCACACGGGATCCAAAAGAATTGGCAGATGCAGTTCGTGAGGTTTTGGAGCAAGGTTCCATCAATCTCTACATGTTCCATGGCGGTACAAACTTTGGCTTCATGAATGGTTGCTCGGCTCGAGGGACCTTGGATTTGCCACAAGTCACATCTTATGATTACGATGCCCTTCTGGATGAAGAAGGAAATCCAACTGCCAAGTACTTGGCAGTCAAGAAGATGATGGCGACACATTTCCCAGAGTATCCGCAGTTGGAACCGTTCTATAAGGAGAGTATGAAAGTAAATGCTATTCCATTAGCTGAAAAAGTTTCCTTGTTTGAAACCTTGGATAGCTTATCTAGTCCTGTAGAAAGCCTTTATCCTAAAAAAATGGAGGAGCTAGGACAAAGTTATGGCTACTTACTCTATCGAACAGAAACAAACTGGGATGCAGAAGAAGAAAGACTTCGTATCATTGATGGTCGAGATAGGGCTCAGCTTTATATCGATGGTCAGTGGGTTGAAACCCAATATCAAACCGAGATTGGGGAAGATATTTTTTATCAAGGTCAAAAGAAAGCGCTGTCTAGGATTGATATATTGATAGAAAATATGGGGCGTGTCAACTATGGGCACAAGTTCTTAGCGGATACACAACGTAAAGGAATCCGAACAGGGGTTTGTAAGGATTTACACTTCTTACTAAACTGGAAACACTATCCACTCCCACTAGATAATCCTGAGAAAATTGATTTTTCAAAAGGATGGACAGAAGGACAACCAGCCTTTTACGCTTATGACTTTACAGTCCAAGAGCCAAAAGATACTTACCTAGACTTGTCTGAGTTTGGTAAGGGAGTTGCCTTTGTCAATGGGCAGAATCTAGGACGTTTTTGGAACGTCGGCCCAACTCTCTCGCTTTATATTCCTCATAGCTATCTCAAGGAGGGTGCTAATCGCATCATTATCTTTGAAACAGAGGGTGAATATAAAGAAGAGATTCATTTAACTCGTAAACCTACACTAAAACACATAAAGGGGGAAAACTTATGACAATTGTAGGATGCCGTATCGATGGACGTTTGATCCACGGACAAGTAGCCAATCTATGGGCTGGAAAACTAAATGTTTCACGTATTATGGTTGTAGATGACGAAGTTGTCAACAACGACGTTGAAAAGAGTGGTTTGAAACTCGCGACACCACCAGGTGTGAAATTGAGTATTTTGCCGATTGAAAAAGCGGCAGCCAATATTCTTGCTGGAAAATACGATAGCCAACGTCTCTTTATCGTGGCTCGTAAGCCAGACCGCTTCCTTGGTTTGGTCGAAGCAGGTGTACCACTTGAAACCCTCAATGTTGGGAATATGTCTCAAACGCCAGAAACTCGCGCCATCACACGTTCTATCAACGTAGTGGATAAGGATGTGGAAGACTTCCACAAACTGGCAGAAAAAGGTGTTAAACTTACTGCTCAAATGGTTCCAAATGATCCAGTTTCAGACTTTTTGAGCTTATTAAAATAGGAAAAAATTTTTAGGAGGTCATTGTTATGATACAATGGTGGCAAATTTTACTTCTCACTTTGTACTCAGCTTATCAAATCTGTGATGAGTTGACGATCGTTTCATCTGCAGGTTCCCCTGTATTTGCTGGTTTCATTACTGGTTTAATTATGGGAGATGTGACTACTGGTCTACTTATCGGTGGTAACTTGCAACTGTTCGTTCTTGGGGTTGGTACCTTCGGTGGTGCTTCTCGTATCGACGCAACTTCTGGTGCGGTTCTTGCGACAGCCTTCTCTGTTTCACAAGGAATTGATACAGCACTTGCGATTACAACAATCGCTGTGCCAGTAGCAGCTCTCTTGACTTACTTCGACGTTCTTGGACGTATGACTACTACCTTCTTCGCTCACCGTGTGGATGCTGCAATCGAACGCTTTGATTACAAAGGAATCGAACGTAACTACCTACTTGGTGCGATTCCTTGGGCTTTATCTCGTGCCCTTCCAGTCTTCTTTGCCCTTGCCTTTGGTGGTGCCTTTGTACAATCAGTCGTAGACTTTGTAGAAGCATACAAATGGGTTGCAGATGGTTTGACACTCGCAGGACGTATGCTTCCAGGTCTTGGATTTGCAATCTTGCTTCGTTACCTTCCAGTTAAACGTAACCTTCACTACCTTGCTATGGGATTTGGTTTGACAGCTATGTTGACTGTTCTTTACTCATATGTAACAGGTCTTGGTGGCGCTGTTGCTGGTATCGTAGGTACTCTACCGAAAGATGTTGCTGAAAAAATTGGTTTCGTGAACAACTTCAAAGGTTTGTCTATGATTGGTATCTCTATCGTAGGTATCTTCCTTGCAGTGCTTCACTTCAAAAATAGCCAAAAAGTAGCTGTAGCAGCACCTTCTACACCATCAGAAAGTGGGGAAATCGAAGATGACGAATTCTAATTACAAACTTACAAAAGAAGATTTTAATCAAATCAACAAACGTAGCTTGTTTACTTTCCAATTGGGTTGGAACTACGAACGTATGCAAGCTTCTGGTTACCTTTACATGATCTTGCCTCAATTGCGTAAAATGTATGGGGATGGAACTCCTGAATTGAAAGAAATGATGAAAGTTCATACTCAATTCTTCAATACTTCACCATTCTTCCATACCATTATCGCTGGTTTTGACCTTGCCATGGAAGAAAAAGATGGTGTGGGTTCAAAAGACGCCGTTAACGGTATCAAGACAGGTTTGATGGGACCATTCGCTCCTCTTGGGGATACAATCTTTGGTTCACTTGTACCTGCTATCATGGGATCTATCGCAGCAACTATGGCTATCGCTGGCCAACCATGGGGAATCTTCCTTTGGATCGCAGTTGCAGTAGCGTATGACATCTTCCGTTGGAAACAGTTGGAATTTGCCTACAAAGAAGGGGTTAACCTTATCAACAACATGCAAAGTACTTTGACAGCTTTGATTGACGCTGCATCTGTACTTGGTGTCTTCATGATGGGTGCTCTTGTAGCAACAATGATCAACTTTGAAATTTCTTACAAATGGGCAATCGGTGAGAAAATGATTGACTTCCAAGACATCTTGAACTCAATCTTCCCACGCTTGCTTCCAGCAATCTTTACTGCCTTTATCTTCTGGTTGCTTGGTAAGAAAGGTATGAACTCTACTAAAGCTATCGGTATTATTATCGCACTTGCCTTGGCTCTATCTGCCTTTGGTAAATTTGTACTTGGAATGGGCGCATAATTTATGGCTAAATCATTAATTTTGGTGAGTCATGGTCGTTTCTGTGAAGAGCTTAAAGGTAGCACAGAAATGATCATGGGTCCACAAGACAATATTCATGCAGTGGCTCTTCTTCCAGAAGATGGCCCAGAAGACTTTACTGCAAAATTTGAAGCTACTATTGAAGGATTGGATGATTTCTTAGTCTTTGCGGATCTTCTCGGTGGAACACCATGTAACGTGGTAAGCCGTTTGATTATGGAAGGTCGCGACATCGAACTTTATGCAGGAATGAATCTTCCAATGGTGATTGAATTTATCAATGCGAGCCTTACAGGTGCAGATGCGGACTACAAGAGCCGTGCTGCAGAAAGCATTGTGAAAGTTAATGACCTGTTAGCTGGCTTCGATGATGATGAAGATGAATAATACTCTTCGAAAATCTCTTTAAACCATACTAGCGTCGCCTTGCCGTAGGTATATGTTACTGACTTCGTCAGTTCTATCTGCAACCTCAAAGCAGTGCTTTGAGCAGCCTGCGGCTAGTTTCCTAGTTTGCTCTTTGATTTTCATTGAGTATACGATGTGATAACGTGAAAATCGTTAGAGCATTTTATATAGAATATACATGGGAATGGGGCTTACTCCCATTCCCATATTTAATAGAAAAAGAGGAACTCAATGCTACATTATACAAAAGAAGACTTAATTGAATTGGGCGCAGAAATCACTACACGTGAAATCTACCAACAGCCTGATGTATGGAAAGAAGCTTTTGAATCTTATCAAGCAAAACGTGAAGAAATTGCAGCCTTTCTACAAGGGATTGCGGATAAACATGACTATATTAAGGTTATTTTGACAGGTGCTGGGACTTCTGCTTATGTGGGAGATACCTTGGTACCTTACTTTAAGGAAGTCTATGACGAACGCAAGTGGAATTTTAATGCTATTGCGACCACAGATATTGTTGCCAATCCAGAAACTTATTTGAAAAAAGATGTGGCGACTGTCCTTGTATCTTTTGCTCGTAGTGGGAATTCGCCTGAAAGTGTTGCAACTGTTGATTTGGCCAAGGCCTTGGTGGATGAGCTTTATCAAGTGACGATTACTTGTGCAGCGGACGGTAAATTGGCTCTTCAAGCCCATGGCGATAACCGCAATCTCTTGCTCTTGCAACCAGCTGCTTCCAATGATGCTGGATTTGCTATGACCTCTAGCTTTACGTCTATGATGTTGACAGCTCTCTTGGTCTTTGATCCTACAGAATTTGCTGTGAAAGCTGAACGTTTTGAAGTTGTGTCTAGTCTTGCTCGTAAAGTTCTAGACAATGCAGAAGATGTCAAAGAGCTTGTTGACCTAGACTTTAACCGAGTCATCTACCTTGGCGCGGGTCCTTACTTTGGACTTGCTCATGAAGCTCAGCTCAAGATTTTGGAATTAACAGCTGGCCAAGTGGCGACAATGTATGAAAGTCCAGTTGGCTTCCGTCACGGTCCAAAATCTCTTATCAACGAAAATACAGTTGTCTTGGTCTTTGGTACAACGACAGACTACACTCGTAAGTACGACTTGGACTTGGTTCGTGAAGTTGCTGGTGACCAGATTGCTCGCCGTGTTGTGCTTTTTAGTGATCAAGCCTCTGGTCTGGAAAATGTCAAAGAAGTGGCCCTTGGTTGTGGCGGTGTCTTGAATGATATTTACCGTGTCTTCCCATACATCGTTTATGCCCAACTCTTTGCCCTATTGACTTCACTCAAGGTAGAAAACAAACCAGATACACCGTCTCCTACAGGTACAGTAAACCGTGTGGTACAAGGTGTGATCATTCACGAATATCAAAAGTAATACTCTTCGAAAATCAAATTCAAACCACGTCAGCGTCGCCTTGCCGTACTCAAGTACAGCCTGTGGCTAGCTTCCTAGTTTGCTCTTTGATTTTCATTGAGTATAAGACAGTGTTTATGAATTTTTGACAAGAGGATTTGTAAATTATCAGATAAACCATAGATTGTCAGTACGCTTTCTATGGTTTGTTTGCTTGAGAGAAATAGTAAAAGGAGAACAGAATGAAAGCATATACAGAGCGTGTATTTGGAAATGTTGAGGGCAAGGATGTCTTGGCCTATCGTTTTGAGACGGACAGTGGTTACCAACTTGAGGTCATGACTTATGGTGCGACCATCTTGCGCTATGTTACACCTGACAAGGATGGACATTTTGCCAACGTTATCTTGGGATTTGATGACTTTGATAGCTATGTGGGCAATAGTCCTAAGCATGGAGCGAGCGTAGGTCCTGTGGCAGGTCGTATTGCAGGTGCGACCTTTGAGCTCAATGGCAAGACTTATGACCTTGAAGTCAACAATGCTAGCAACTGTAACCACAGTGGTTCAACTGGTTGGGATTCTAGCTTGTTTGAACTAGTTGAAGTGAGCGACCATGGCTTGACCCTCTACACAGAACGTACAGATGGTACAGGAGGTTTCCCTGGTAATCTTAAGATTTGGATCAGTTACCACTTGGAAGAAACTGGTGCCTATGAAATCAGCTACAAGGTAACGACAGATCAGGATACGCTGGTCAATCCAACCAACCACAGCTATTTTAACTTGTCTGGTGATTTCACGCAGACGATTGACCGTCATGTCTTCCAACTAAACACAGAGGGCATTTACCCAATCGCTCCCGACGGTGTTCCTGCCAAAACTCCAGATGCAAATCGTAATGTGGTCAAACACATCTATAATGGTGCCTTGCTCAAGGATATCTTTGCAGAGGACGATGAGCAAATCCAGCTGGTATCAGGTTTGGATCACCCATTTGCGCTTCCTGCGGGACATGACAATGCTGGATTCCTTTATGACCAAAACTCAGGTCGCTTCCTGCTCTTCAAGACAGAGGCTCCTTGCTTTGTAGTCTACACAGCAAACTTTGTGGATGAGAGTGTCATCATAGGAGGTCAGCCAATGATTCAGCACAATGGGATTGCCCTTGAAGCGCAAGCTTTACCAGATGCCATTCACAGTGACCTCAAAGACCAGGTTATCCTCAAAGTCGGTCAAACCTTCACCAGTAAGACACGTTATGAGCTTGTTGTGAAATAAAGGATAAAGTTTATACTTTTCGGGGGGAATATCATTTGCCTCATGACATTAGTAGAAACGGACAAAGAATAGGAAAATATGATATAATTGTGTGTTGAGAAGTATTTATCAAGATACGATTCAAAAGATATAAGGAGTAAACAATGAAGAAAATTGTATTTGCTAGTGCCTTGACCTTGACCTTGGCTGGAGCAGTTTTGACAACTGATGTTTTTGCGAATGACAGATTGGTGGCAACACAATCTATTAATGGTAAAAATGAAAATGTATTGACCTCAGAGGTGCTAAAACCTTCTAGTGGCAACGTTTTGGTCGGAATTAAGGGAGAATTTTTGACTCCAAACAAACAAGCTATTTTGGATGCAATCAATAAGATTCGTAAGGAAGCAGCTGATGAAGGTTTGGTAGATAAGTATGTCCCTATTAAATGGTCTACTGATCTTGAGAAAACTGCTTTTGTACGCGCTACTGAGGTGTCAGTAGCTTTGAAACCTGAGCGTCTTTCTACGAAAGAAATCTGGACTGCTTTTCCATCTAGTAATAGTATAAGAGGAGAAGCTTTAGATGTAAACTATGAAGGTTTTCTAAAAGCAATTGAAAACTGGCATGCTGAGAAGGCGAATTATGTAGCGAAAAAGAAGGCTGGAACATCTAAAGAATTTACAGGTTATTATGAGGTTTTGATCAATTCTAAATTTACCTATGTGGGTCTCGCGGCCTTTAAAAATGCAGCCAGCTCTCAGCAAGTAGCAACGATTTCTCTAGCTTTAGGTGATGATGCTTCTTCAGAAGAATTGGCTGGTGGCTATGGTTCTGCTATTCAATATACAGAAGTGACTGCCTCAAACCTTTCAACCGTTAAAAGTAAAGCTACAGTTGTAGAAAAATCGTTGAAAGATTTTAGAACATCTACATCTAGTCAGTCTGGCTGGGTGCAATCTAATGGTAAATGGTATTTTTATGAGTCTGGTGATGTGAAGACAGGATGGGTGAAAACAGGTGGTAAATGGTACTACTTGAATGATTTAGGTGTCATGCAGACTGGATTTGTAGAAGTTGATGGAACATGGTATTTCCTTGATAGTTCAGGCGCGATGTTTACAGGCTGGGGAACAGATGGTAGCAGATGGTTCTACTTTGATGGCTCAGGAGCTATGAAGACAGGCTGGTATAAGGAAAATGGTACTTGGTATTATCTTGATCAATCAGGTATCATGAAGACAGGTTGGTTTAAAGTTGGTCAATACTGGTACTATGCATATGGTTCAGGAGCTTTGGCTGTGAACACAACAACACCAGATGGTTATAATGTAAATGGTAATGGTGAATGGGTAAACTAGGCTGAAAATAGCAAGTCATAGGTAAAGTATTCATCTTACTTATCCCAAAAAGAATAAACTATCAGAAAGAGGTTGATGGCGAACATTGACCTCTTTTGGTTTATAAAGACTGGACTCTTTGTTGCTTCAATCTCAGAATTTTCTATTATGAACTAATATTTTATAGTATATTAAAAGCATAATCGGTAATCTAATTAAAAAATACTGTAATTAGTTTGAAACTCCTCACTTATTTGTTTAGATTTTGTTTCCNTTTTCCATTGTTGCAGTTCACTGTATTCTTCTATAAAATTGCAGTATATTTTTAAGTATATTTCAATAGAAATTTCTATCGATTTATTGTATAATGATAAGTAATTATTGAAAAGTACTCAGAAAATTCCATACTATATTATTTTTTATGTTTATACTTTTATGCTACAAAATATAGATTGATATAAAGAGTATAGAAAAAGCGAGGTTAATATGAGCCGAAAAAGCATTGGTGAGAAACGCCAGAGTTTCTCGATGAGAAAGTTGTCAGTGGGATTGGTATCAGTTACTGTATCTAGTTTCTTTTTGATGAGTCAAGGGATTCAATCGGTATCAGCCGATAATATGGAAAGTCCAATTCATTATAAGTATATGACCGAGGGTGAATTGACAGACGAGGAAAAATCCTTGCTGGTAGAGGCCCTTCCACAACTGGCTGAAGAATCAGATGATACTTATTACTTGGTTTATAGATCTCAACAGTTTTTACCGAATACAGGTTTTAACCCAACTGTTGGTACTTTCCTTTTTACTGCAGGATTGAGCTTGTTAGTTTTATTGGTTTCTAAAAGGGAAAATGGAAAGAAACGACTTGTTCATTTTCTGCTTTTGACTAGCATGGGAGTTCAATTGTTGCCGGCCAGTGCTTTTGGGTTGACCAGCCAAATTTTATCTGCCTATAATAGTCAGCTTTCTATCGGAGTCGGGGAACATTTGCCAGAGCCTCTGAAAATCGAAGGTTATCAATATATTGGTTATATCAAAACTAAGAAACAGGATAATACAGAGATTTCAAGGACAGTTGATGGGAAATAATCTGCTCAAAGAGATAGTCAACCAAACTCTACAAAAACATCAGATGTAGTTCATTCAGCTGATTTAGAATGGAACCAAGGACAGGGGAAGGTTAGTTTACAAGGTGAAGCATCAGGGGATGATGGACTTTCAGAAAAATCTTATATAGTAGCAGACAATCTATCTTCTAATGATTCACTCGCAAGTCAAGTTGAGCAGAATTCGGATCACAAAGGAGAATCTGTAGTTCGACCAACATTGCCAGAACAAGGAAATCCTGTGTCTGCTACAACGGTGCAGAGTGCGGAAGAGGAAGTATTGGCGACGACAAATGATCGACCAGAGTATAAACTTCCATTGGAAACCAAAGGCACGCAAGAGCCCGGTCATGAGGGAGAATCAGTAGTTCGCGAAGATTTACCAGAATACACAAACCCGGTGGCAACAAAAGGAACACAAGAACTGGGTCATGAAGGCGAAGCTGCAGTTCGCGAGGAAACTCCAGAATATACTAAACCACTAGAAACCAAAGGCACGCAAGAACCGGATCATGAAGGCGAAGCTGTAGTCCGAGAAGAAGCGCCAGAGTACACTAATCCAATAGCGACCAAAGGGACGCAAGAGCTAGGACATGAAAAGAACCAGGACGTGAGGGAGAATCGGCGGTTAACGAGTTACCAGAGTACACTGATCCAGTAGTGACAAAAGGAACACAAGAGCCAGGACATGAAGGAGAATCAGAGGTCCAACCGGAGTTACCAGAGTACACTGATCCAGTAGCAACTAAAGGAACACAAGAACCAGGCCATGAAGGAGAATCGGCGGTTAACGAGTTACCAGAGTACACTGAT